>JBCCQC010000393.1:0-5027 GCA_039024535.1 Chloroflexota bacterium | reverse complement strand
GTGAAGTTCCCGCTTATTCTACCGACTGTGGGCATTGTGACGATCCTGACGTTTGTGGGCAACTTCAATGCGTTTGCGCTGGTCTACGTGATGCAGGGCAGCCAGGGTGACCCGAATCTATCCACGGACATCCTCGGTACGTTCTTCTTCCGCACGGCATTTGGCGCAGGTGGTGCATCAGAGCCGAATTTCGGTATGGGCACGGCTATCGCGTCCATGATGTTCGTTATTATTCTTACCGGCGTATCGCTCTATCTGTTCGGGGTGCAGCGCCGTCTGGTGCGCACGTAGACGGGAGGCAAAACAATGCAAAAAGCAAAAGATATACAACAGTCCGCCAGTGTTGGCGAGCACGTCGAAAGCCGCCCGGTGTCGCGCTTATTTTCCCCGGATGGCATTCTAAATGTGGGTGGCTACCTGATTCTGATATTTTACTCGCTGCTGGCGATCTACCCCATCAGTGTGGTGATTATTAACTCATTCAAAAACCGGCGTGGCATCTTCCGCGAACCATATGCCATCCCCGGCCCGTCAGAAATCACGGCATTTGACCAGACGTTTATGGTACCGATTCACTTTGGCGGCTATGAAACGGTGCTGCTGCGGGCGAATTTTATCCGCTACTTTACCAACAGCCTTGTGATTACACTGGTGATGCTGTTCATGGTGCTGGTGTTCGGGGCGATGGCGTCGTTTGCCCTCTCTGAATACGATTTTCCGGGCAATCGCTTTCTGGGTCTGTTTTTCGCACTCGGCATTATGATTCCGATTCGTCTCGGTACAGTCAGCATTATTCGCATCATGCAGGAATTGAATTTACAGGGCACCATCTGGTCACTGATTATCCTGTACACGGCGTGGGGCATACCGATTACGGTGTTCATCCTCACGGAATTTATACGCGACATACCAAAAGACTTGAAAGACGCCGCTCGTGTGGACGGAGCCAGCGAATATCGCATCTTCCTGCAAATTGTGGTGCCCATTGTGCGGCCTGCACTGGCAACCGTAGCTGTTTTCCACATGATCCCGGTGTGGAATGACCTGTGGTGGCCGCTGGTGCTTGCCAACAGCGAAGAAACCCGCACCATCATGCTGGGCGTCTCCGAGTTTGTGGGGCAGTTCAAAACGGAGTATTCGGCGCTGCTGGCTGCGCTCACACTGGCGATGATCCCGATTTTGATTCTGTACGGGATTTTCTCGCGGCAGTTGATTCGCGGTATCTCTTCGGGGGCGGTTAAGAGCTAACATGGCCGGACTCATGGACGCATTTCATCAGCAGGTGATGGTGCAGTTACAGGCCATCATTACAGAGCAGGCCGAACCCATCGAAGCGGCGGCGGTTGCTATTGCCGATGCCATCACAGACGAAAAAGACGTGTATTCGTTCGGCAGCGGCCATTCTGAACTGGTGGCGAAGGAGGCGATGTGGCGTGCTGGCGGACTCGCCCCGTTTATTGCGATTCAGGATCACACGGGTGGCGATGCTGAGCGCATCGAAGGGGTGGCGAAGCTCATTCTGGGGCATTATTCGCTGCGTTCCGGCGGTGTGATGATCGTAATCTCGAATAGCGGTATCAACCCGGTGCCAGTAGAGGCCGCGATGATCGCAAAAGAAGCTGGACTGACAACGGTTGCGCTCTGCGCACTGGCCCACAGCAAAGACGTTCCGGCACGGCATAGCAGCGGCAAAAAGCTGTACGATATTGCCGACATCGTGATCGATACGCACACCCCGCGCGGCGATACATCGGTGAAATTATCGCAGTCTGGCCTGATGACCGGCGCTACGTCCACGCTGGCGGGTGTGTTCATCATGGATGTGCTGACCGTGCGTGCCGCTGAGATTATGGACGAGCGTGGTATCACGCCGCCGGTGCTGGTGAGTGCCAACGTGCCGGAAGGCGATGCACACAACATCGCGCTCAAGCAGAAATACATGCCGCGCATGGCACGCTGGCCGGTCGATACGGCAGATATGGCATAGCATGGTGTTTCTGGGATTGGATGGTGGCGGTAGTACCGTGCGGCTGGGTGCCTACGCCGACGACATGACCGAAATTGGCCGTGTGACACACAGCAACAGTGTGAACCCATCTACCATTGGCCGCGACCTTGCCGCTGAGCGTATTCATGCCGCCATCCGTGAACTGCTGGAAAACACCGGCCTCGCCACAGATGCAATCGAGTCTATTGGTGTGGGCATCTCTGGCGCAGATACAGGACACTCCCGTGACTGGCTGTTGCAAACGCTGGGCGTGGTGTTGCCGGGTGTCGCCGTAACAGCCAGCGGTGACTATGAAATTGCACTGGTGGCGGCTCACGGTGAACGCTACGGCATATTGTTGCTTTCTGGCACCGGGAGTGTGGCCTATGGTGTGAACCATGCCGGACGCGGGCACCGCGTGGGGGGCTGGGGCTACTACATCGGTGATGAGGGCAGCGGCTACTGGCTCGGCATGATGGCACTGCGGCATCTGGCACATGTTGCGGATGGCCGGGCAGCACCGTCATTGCTATCAGAGCAGGCGCGGCTTGCCATCGGTATCAATCAGACGATTGATGAGCTTATCGGGTGGGTGTACCACAGTGGCAAACCGCGCAACCAGGATATGGCGAAGCTGGCCGGACTGGTGCTGGAGTGTGCTGAAAATGGCGATACGTTTGCGCAGGGCCTTGTCACACAGGCAGCAGATGACCTGTACGCGCATTATACCGCAGTGGTCAACGTGCTGGAACTGGACGATGCGCCGATTGGCTTTGCGGGTGGTTTGCTGTCGTCGGTGAATCTGCTATCACGCGGCCTGATGCAACGTCTTGATCTGACGCAGTTGCCACAGGCAAAGTATGAACCCGTTGCCGGGGCCGCATTACTGGCAAAAATCTCACAGGAGCAGGAATAATCTTGCAAACCGAAAACCGTAACCCGAAAACCATGCACATGGATCAGATGAGCACCGAACAGTTGCTTACGGTGATGAATGAGGAAGACGCGACGGTGCCGCTGGCCGTGCGAACTGCGCTGCCACAACTTGCCGAACTTGTGGACAAAACCGCAGAGCGCATTCGTGCTGGTGGCAGGCTGCTGTACGTTGGGGCTGGCACCAGTGGCCGCCTCGGTGTGCTGGATGCATCTGAGTGTGTGCCGACGTTTGGTGTACCTCCCACGCTTGTGCAGGGCATTATGGCGGGTGGTGAGACTGCGCTTGTTACGCCTGTAGAAGGTGCTGAGGATGACCGGGAAGCTGGACAACAAGCGTTGATTGACGCGGATTTGCAGGACGTAGATACAGTTGTTGGCATCGCCGCCAGCGGACGCACGCCGTTTGTGCTGGCCGCTGTGGAATATGCGAATGCACAGGGGGCGCTGACGGGCGGTGTTGCCTGCAATGTGCCCTCGCCCCTGCTGGAAGCGGCACAGATACCCATCGGTCTGCCTGTTGGCCCGGAAGTGCTCACAGGCTCCACGCGGCTGAAAGCTGGAACCGCGCAGAAGATGGCGTTGAATATGCTCAGTACGGGTGTGATGGTGCGGCTGGGTAAAACCTATGGCAATCTGATGGTGGATGTGCAGGTTACAAATGCCAAGCTGAAAGACCGCGCCGAGCGAATCATCATGGAAGTGACTGGCGTTACGCAGGTACGCGCTGCCGAACTGCTGGCAGAAGCCGGGCAGCAGGTCAAAGTGGCAATTGTGATGGAGCTTAGAGATGTCAGTTTCCAGCAGGCGCAGGCACTCCTCGATGAAGCCGAAGGGCACCTGCGTACTGTGCTGGAATTGTGAGATGTTCGGTTAAGTTCAGATGGAGCGCATCTGGCCGCCATCTACGCGGAGCGTGGCCCCGGTGATATATGACGCTGCCGGGGAGAGCAAAAATGCGCCAGCCTGCCCGAAGTCGTCAATTGTGCCCAGACGCCCCATCGGAATCCTTTTGATCGAGTTAGCACGGGCTTCTTCCGGCGTGATGCCCAGCCGATCTGCTACTTTCTGATCCAGAGATGCCACGCGGTCAGTGTCAATGCGACCGGGGATGAGGTTGTTCAGGCGGATGTTATCCGGCGCGAGTTCATCTGCCAGCGTCTTGACCAGTCCGGCGACACCGGAACGCATGACCGTCGAAAGACCGAGATTGGGGATTGGCTCCCGGATAGACGATGACGTTACGGTGAGGATAGCGCCGCCGTTCGTCATGTGCGGTATGGTTGCACGGATCATCCGGGCAGAACTGAGCAGTGTGAGTTCAAAAGCGGCCTGCCAGTGCTCGTCGGTGCTATCTTTAAATGACATGGATGGTGGGCCACCAGCATTCACCAGCAGGCCGTCAATGTGGCCCCATGCTTCCACTGTTTTGCTCACCCAGGCGTTGATGTCTGCCGGTTTAGTGACATCGCAGGCCGTTGCCATTGTCTCTGCGCCGGTTTCATCGGCGAGTGTTTTCGCAGCGGCTTCTACATCGGCCTGTGTGCGGCTGCACAGCGAGACCCTTGCGCCCTCACCGGCAAGGGCTTTCGCCACACCGTAACCAAGCCCCTTGCTGGAAGCGGCAACCAGATAAACGCGATCTTTCAGTCCGAGATCCATAAGTTTTTCCTGACATTTTGAATAGTTATAGACCGTAAGCATACCCCACATGACCATTCCCGACGACATCCACTACACAGCGTTGAGCCAATCTGTACTGACAGCCATTGATGCACGCGTCAAGCACGGGATCACAGAAAACGTGTTCCCCGCAGCGGCGATATGCGTACACCACAGAGGCAAACCTGTGTTGAATGCAGCATGGGGCTGGCAAGGCTCCGAAACTGAAATACCACTGATGGTAAAAGCACGTTTTGATCTGGCCTCACTGACGAAGCTACTCACCACAACGGCATTTCTGATGCAGGTAGAGCAAGGGCGCGTGTCACTGGATGCATTGCTGGTTGATACTTTGCCGGAGTTCGGGGCTGTGAACCCCCGCCCGATAGGTAGCGGACAAAACCCTTTTACAAAAGTGCATCTTCCTGTTTTACCGGAATTTATC
>JBCCQC010000392.1:0-5030 GCA_039024535.1 Chloroflexota bacterium | reverse complement strand
GTGGGGCCGCTACAAGGACGTAGACGGCGACAACATCCCGTACCGCACCATTCCGGGTACCGACCACCCGATGGCAGCTTACTTTACACGCGGCACCGGCCACGACGAGTACGCAGTTTACAGCGAAAGCGGCGAAGAGTGGGTCAAGAACCTCACCCGCCTCAAGAACAAGTTCGAGGGGATGCGCGCAAAACTGCCACAGCCGATTATCGAGGACAACGGCGCGAAGATTGGTATCATCAGCTTCGGTACGAACGACGCTGCCATCGAAGAAGCCCGTGACCGCCTTGAGGCACAGGGGATTGAAACCGACTACCTGCGTGTACGTGCCCTGCCAGTAGCAAACTCAGTCTATGACTTCATGTTCTCCCATGAGCGCGTGTTTGTGGTGGAGAACAACTTCGATGGGCAGCTTCTGAACATTCTGCGCAGCGAAACATCGAAGAGCACGGAGCATGTGGTATCGCTGGCACTGGGCGATAGCCTGCCAATGACACCGAAGTACGTTGTAGATGGTATTTTAGAGAACGAAGGATAGTAACGACTCATGGCAAAGACAAACACGCTGGGACTTTCCCGTAACGAATACAAGGGCCGCCAGAGCACACTGTGCCCCGGCTGCGGCCACGACTCAATCTCCAACCAGATCATCAGCGCAGCCTATGACCTCGGCTTGCCGCAGCATCAGGTCATCAAGCTGAGTGGCATTGGCTGCTCCTCCAAGACGCCGGCCTACTTCCTCGGTCGTTCCCACGGCTTTAATGCCATTCACGGGCGTATGCCGTCGGTAGCAACCGGCGCACACATCGCCAACCGCAGCCTCAAGTCTGTCGCCGTCAGCGGTGACGGCGATACCGGCAGCATCGGCTTCGGCCAATTCAAGCACATCATCCGCCGCAACGTGCCGATGGTCTACATCATCGAGAACAACGGCGTCTACGGCCTCACCAAGGGCCAGTTCAGCGCCACAGCAGACGAAGGCCAGATTCTGAAGTACTACGGCAAAAACGAAATGCCGCCAATTGACCTGGCACTGGAAGCAATTGCCGGTGGCGCAACATTCGTCGCACGCGGCTTCAGCGGTGATGCAAAGCAGGTGCAGGAACTCATCAAGGCAGCCGTTCACCACAACGGTACCGCCGTGCTGGACATCATCAGCCCGTGCGTAACCTTCAACAATAACGATGACTCCTCCAAGAGCTATAGCTACGGCAAGGAACATCAGATCGCACTCCACGAAATCCAGTACCTCGCCCCGGATTTTGTACCGGGCAAGGACGAAATCGTGATTGACACCGACGATGTGGCCGAGGGCGAAGAATACGTGGTGGAAATGCACGACGGCTCCTTCATCCGCCTGAAGAAGACCGACAGCGACTATGACCCGCGCAACCGTGAGAGCGCAATTGTAATGCTGGAAAAGGCCCAGCGTGAGCAACTGTTCATCACCGGCCTGCTGTACTACGAAGAACCGCGCATCACCCTGGCACAGGAGCAGGAACTGGTCGAAACGCCGCTGGCACACCTGCCCGCAGAGAGCCTGCGCCCATCGAAGGATGTACTGGCTGGCATCATGGACGGTATGCTGCATAACTAAACCGGTCGGGCGCAGCAAGCTGACGCCCCTACCATCATAAACCTGACTGAACAGCGCATCTGGATTTTCCGGGTGCGCTGTTTTGATTTAAACTCAGGTCGTACTTTTATCATGCACAGAAAGACAAACCTGATGAAACACTGGCTGATTGCACTCACACTGCTGATGACGGGGCTACTGCCGCTGCACGCACAGGAAGAACGACCTGCGCCGAGTTTGAGCGTGGGCGATGTAGTGGAAAATCGCATTACTGACGAGCAGTTTGAGATTTTCTACACCGTTCAGGGCGAAGCCGGAAGCGTGATAATCTTCGAACTGACGGCCACCGAAGACCGCTCTGAATTAAGCGGCCCGGAGATGATCCTGTATGATGCAGACGGCAGGCAACTGCTGGATACCCTCGATCACTTCGGGGCGTTCCAGGAAGCCAAACTGGTGCTCGAACTACCAGACACCGGCACCTATGAACTGCTCGTCACCCGCAGCGATGGCCGCGCCGGGGATAGCGTGGGCGACTTCCGGCTGCGGGTCATCAGCCCGGTACGCTTACTACCGGGGGATACCTACGACGACGCAGCCCTGAATAACGCCACCCTCAACTACTACATCGTGCAGGAAGACACACCATTCAGTGTGTTTTACGAGTTCAGTAACGGCGAGATGGATCCATTTATTGTCGGCTATGCAGTGGCCGAGGGCGAACTGGACGAAGCAGCCCGCCTCAGTGGTAGCGGCTTAATCAGTGGCTCTATCGGCCTGCGCGGAGGGGATGCCAGCATTCACATCATCACCGTGGGCGATTCGCCGTTTGCGTCGTACTTCGATGACCGCGTGGAACGCGCCGACTACCGATTGCGCCTGCTGGTAAGCGAATAGAATCGACATCCTACGGCGTAAACACGGACGGCGACCAATCCCAGCTTGCGTTATCCGTCAGGCGCGTGACGTTTTCGCCGTCAGCACCCATACGGAAGATGTCAGGCTGCTGGTCTACAATAGAAACGAACACAATTTCGGTACCACCATTGGCCCAGCGCGGCTTCAGGCTGGAAGTCGCATTCTCCAGCAGGCGGCGTGTATCGCCAGTTTCCACATTGACTGCGTGGATGGCACTGCGGCCCTCAATGCGCCGGGTGAATAAAATCTCGCTCCCATCTGGCGACCATGCCGGGGCATGTGTGGAATCATCGGCGTCTGTGACGCGGCGCAGGCCGGTACGGTCTTTAAGGGCAATATACAGCCCCGTTTCCCCGTCCCTATCGGACTTGAACGCGATAAATTCCCCATCTGGCGACCACGCCGGGGCATAGTCACGGGCCGGGTTACTGGTGAACGGGCGGCGCTCAAACCCCGTGGCAGACATTAAGAACACTTCCGCATTGTTGTTTTCTACTGTGGTGTAGGCAATTTCCGTACCATCCGGCGACCACGCCGGGTTCATGCCTTCAATCAGGCGGGTTTCATCGCCATCGGGCAGAGCAACCGTGAAAATTTCCGAGTAGCCGCGCTCATTGCGGCGGGCAAACAATAGCATGGTGCCATCCGGCGAGAGCGATGCATCGAAGTCAATGCCTTCGCTTTCATACAGGCGGCGCACATTATCACCGTCCGTATCCATCGCATAAAGCTGCCAGCGCCCGTCCGTGTCCCTATCAGACGAGAAAATAATGGTTTCCCCGGTCTGTGCAGTCACACCCCGCCCCCCCACAGGCATGAACAACAGGGCAAAAAGTGTTATCCTGAATAGTATACTCAACCGTGCGCTGTAAGTCGGGATGGCTGGCATGTGAGAAAACCTCTGCATTTTCCACGTGGGGTCTATCCGTTAGAATGTTCGGCGCTTATTCTAGCATATGTCGGGGATTTTCTATGCTGAGGCATTTTGCATTACTACTGTTACTGCTGGGGACGGCGGTGCCCTTTACCCGCGCGGCAGATGTTGCCACCACAACCGCACACAGCCGCGTCACGCTGTACAGTGGGCCGGGCCACACCTACACACCCGCCGGTATCCTCAACCCCGGCCTCGACATCCACGTAGTAGAGCGCAACACAACCGGCAACTGGGTGCGCGTGCAGCGGCTGGAAGCTGACGACGAAATCGCGCAGGATGGCTGGCTGATGCTGGGCTACCTGAACATTCCAGACGAGTTACGCTTCAGCGAAGTACCCGTTACTGCCCACCCGGACGCCGACACAGACAACATCAGCAGCCGTTCCATGCGGCAGCTATACAGTGTGCCCGTCATCCCGGCCATCAGTGAGCGCGTACTGGAAATCTACGAGCAGGGGCAGGTTTTTGACCGCGACCCGAACGCCATCACCAAAATCGGCGACAGCCTGAGTGCCGACCGCTTCTACCTCCAGGTGCTGGGCGCAGAGCAGCGCGTGCTGGGGCCATATGACTACCTGAGCGAAACCGTAGACTTTTACAGCCAGAACACCGAAGGCAGTGTGGCCGCGCAGAAGGGCCTCTCCACCCTTGTAGTGTTCGATCCGTTCTGGGCCAGAAGCGATAGCTGCGAACCGAACGAAAGCCCGCTGGAGTGCGAATACCGCCTCAGCAACCCCTCCGTGGCGTTTATTATGTTCGGGCCAAACGACGTACTGACCATGAACTATGAGCGCTACGGCGAGAACATGCGCAAAATCACCGAAGAAACCATTGCACTGGGTATTATCCCGGTGCTGTCCACATTCAGCTATCACCCGGATCATGAACAGTGGTGGCCGTCCGTGGAGTTTAATTTGCAGGTGGTCGAAATTGCCGAAGAATTCGATGTGCCACTGATTAACCTCTGGGCGGCATCGCGCCCGCTGGACGAATACGGCCTC
This sequence comes from Chloroflexota bacterium, assembly GCA_039024535.1. Classification (GTDB taxonomy): domain Bacteria; phylum Chloroflexota; class Anaerolineae; order Aggregatilineales; family Phototrophicaceae; genus DAOTTY01. Next base: position 598 of record JBCCQC010000392.1, on the reverse strand, counting down.
GATCGTGACCGCATCCACATGAAGCAAAGCGGCTTCCCCTATCTGAAGTTCGACACCGGCCACGAAACGTTCTACGGCACCAGCCTGCGAAACCTGCTGGCAGTACGCACCCTGCACGAAATTCGCCTTGCACTGGAGCTAGAATAGAGATGAAGTGGCTGTTTAACCGGGAAAACCTGTACGCTGTGGGCCTGTGCCTGCTGATGATTATGCTGGTCATCGTCACCAGCGACACTGCGCCACAGTTCATCTACCAGGGATTCTAATCCATTGACGTTTGACCTGTTTACCATCGGGATACTGCTGGCAGCGGCAATAATTTACCAGTTTTTGCCAGCTACATGGCGGGGCTGGGCACTGATGACCGGGAGCATTGTAGCCGTATACTGGCTGCAACCGGCGCTCCCGCTGCGCAATGCCGATTTTATTCTGCCAACACTGACGGTAGTGCTGGCCCTCGGCGGCTGGTACCTCACACGCAAGCCAGACGACGACGCGCAGCAGGCCACGCTGCCACAGGATCGCATTGCATTTGCTGTGATTACCGTGCTGGTCATCGGCATGGCATTCTTCCGGTTTATAGATCCCGACTTCCGAC
>JBCCQC010000391.1:0-5031 GCA_039024535.1 Chloroflexota bacterium | reverse complement strand
GCAAAACATGAAAACAGAATGGCAGAAAGCGGGTGAAGCCTTCATAGATAAGGCCCAATGTGAGGATGTTGCGCTCTGCCGTATTGACTGAATTCTTGATCGCTCAGGCCCACAATATCTTCTGAGGTTTTTGATGGATGCAAATAAGGCTGGTATTTCTGTTGCCACTCGGTCTTCCCCCAATGCGCAACCCTGCGCAAGTTTCGAAATCTACTTGATTACATCGGATGAGCCTGTGATGGGACAACTTCTAAAGATATATTCGAAAGTCATTCCATAGTCATGTATGGCCTCCACAGCGAGTTATTTCATCACGGATTGTAGATGCACCACGGCATCGTGTTCCATATCATGAATCTTCATGACCTGCGCAGACAGTTGCTCGAGGTACGCTCTCACCTCTGTTTCACTCAGCGGGAAGTCTGCCGCAACTACCTCTCCAATAGCGCCCAGACGCGCGTTCATATCCTGAATCTCTGCGAGTGCGTCCGCGCCCCGTTCCATAAAGGCATTGTGCTTCTTCGTCAGCAATTTCGCCGCCTCTGCAAACAGCGGTACGTCGCCCGGCAGCACTATCCCGGCCAGTGTCGTCCACTCGCTTTCTAACGCCCAGAAGTGCGCTGCCGATTCGCGCAGATCGGGTTTTTCCACAATCACAGCCGCCTCATCCAGAAAATCCGCATACATGCCGCGCTCTGCACTGTTGCCGGGGCTGTTCATAATCCATGAAAATACGCCGGGCTGTGTGGTATTGCCTGCCAGCGCCATCCACAACCGGTCACCGGGAGCAAAATAGCGTGTCCAGCTCTGTTTGTTTCGGGTGTTTGTGAGCATCTTTGCCCAGTGTTCCAGTGCTGCCAGCCCGAAGTTCGTTTTCTTACCCTGTGGTGGCGCATCCGTGTACAGGCTGATGCACTTCCATATTCCCTTGCTCACGGTGGCGGGGAGCTTGCTCATATCCGGGGTATCCAGTGACATCACACGGAATTTGTACTTTTTTATGCGTTCGCGGGCAGTCTGCAACTCATCTGCGGGAACGATCACGGGCACGTTTGCGCGGTCTGCTAGGTGCGCGTTATCGTCATCCAGCCCGAAAACCACCACCGGCCCCACTGCCCAGTTTTTCTCGTCATAAGGGATCGTGTTGTAGGCGAGACTGAATTTATCCGCCCACACCATCGCTGGACGGCCACTTGCCAGCACATCCAGCAGATTGGCTGTGCCCTTTTTCGCAGATGTGGTGTGGAGTGTATCGCGCGGGATGGCGAGCCGCTCGAACAGCGTTTCCAGCGGATCAAACGTATTGCGCGTCAGCAGCACAATATGCGGCGGATAGCCTTCGTACTCAAATGTAAAGTAGCCGAATGCCACCCCGCCACTGATGCCAATCAGCAGCGCCTCAGTGATAGGTTTGCCCGTGTGCGGAGCCGTCACGCCCTGGTAGGCGAGGATATTGCGCACCGTGCCGGTTTCCGGGTGCCGTCCGGCAAATTCGTTGTAGTCGGTGAGTACGGTCATGTGTCGTTTCCCTGTTTTCAGAACCAGTGTTTGCATTTTATCCAGTAGAGCCGGTTCTGTGGGGAAACCGCGACAGAGTCTGCGCTTTTTTAATTGAGTCAGCCAGTAGAACACGATGCTATAATGACCGCAAGGCAGTTAAACGGAGGTCAATAGATGTCCGATGCAATAGAACAGGGCGTCACCCTGCGCGATTACATGGCGCTCGGTGAGGACACATGGGCAGAGGTCGTCAACGGGCAGATTGTCGTAACGGATATGAGTGCAGCCAGCTTTACCCATTCACTGGTGATTGACAATATCGTGGATTTACTGAAGGCCCACGCCAGAAAACACAATCTCGGTGTCGTTCTGGGCGATGGCCTGACGTACACACTCTCGCTGGTAGGCGAGACAATCCGCAGCGCACGCATCCCTGATGTGAGCTTCATCCGGCGCGAAAACCTGAACACCGACTTTGACTTTGACCGGCCTTACCCCGGCAAACCTGATCTTGCCGTAGAGGTTGTCTCCCCGACGGAGCACACCGACGAAACCCGGCAGAAAATCCGGGATTACATGGCAGCGGGGACAGAGCAGGTATGGGTGGTGTACCCCCGGCAGAAGTCGCTGCACCAGTATGTGAACGGCGAGAAGGTCATCACCATTTACAACGAAGGGGATACGTTCAAGCCGCAGGCGCTTTTTCCGGGGCTGGAAATCAAAATCACGGGGCTGCTTGAGTTCGAGATATAAATGACGCATCAGTAAAGGGTATGACGCAGGAAGTATTGAGGCATTGGATTCCGATACCGCAATTGTATACATTGTTTTGCTTGTCAGTGCTGGCTTGATTACATTTTTTCTGTATGCGGCATTGATGTCACCGGCTGTATTACGTCAGGTCGGAACGCGCCAGATTGAAAACGGTCTTTACTTCAGAGCCATCAACAGTTTCAATCGGGTAATCAAGATCGCCCCAACAGATGTTCAGGCATACACACTGCGGGCCTATACTTTCATCACCATTGCCAGCGTCATGGATGATCCGAGCCGCTATGAAGAAGCACTACTTGATCTTGAGCAGGCAATAGCACTTGACCCAAAAAACTCAGGTGCATACGACCAGCGAGCATACATTTACCTGATGCTGAAACAGGAAGAAAAAGCACTGGCTGATCTGAATAAAGTGATACAGTTCAATCCATTGAATGTTGAAGCGCGATTGAAAGTTGGCCGCGTCCATCTACAAATGGGAAATTACATGGAGGCGGTCTCCAACTTCCACAAAGTGCTGCACTACGATGGTGAGGATATAGATGCCTACTACTATCGGGGCATGGCTTACGCGGGATGGGGCAAACACCGTAAAGCTATACAGGATTTACATCGCTTTATCCGTACCTATCCTGAAGATGCATCTGCTCATTACCATCTGGGGGAGGTGTATATCACAATTGAGGACTACGCACAGGCGGTCAGATGCTTTGAGCAAGCACTGGGCATAGAACCTGAGAATATGGAAATGATCGACGCTCTCGGACGTGCATACACTGATCTTGGTGAGGAAGATCAAGCAATGTCTACATTCGACCGATTTGTGACCGTTACCAGTGGCTCTGCAAAGGGGTATCAGTGGAGGGGGTACGCAAATTACAGGCTTAAGCGCTTTAACGAGGCTGCCGAAGATTACAACAGAGCGTTGAAGATCGAACCAGACAATCCAGAAATCATTGCCAGTCGTGGGGCGATGATGTTCCGACTTGGAAAGTACGAGGAGGCGATTGCAGATGGCACCCGCGCACTTGAGTTAAAACACCCGGAGCCAACCTTGATAATGACCAATCGTGGATATGCTTATATGGAACAGGGCAGTCTCACTGAGGCTGTCAACGATTTTGAGCAGGTGCTGCTGATGGATAACACACATTCTGAAGCACAGACCGGGTTGCGACTCACACTGGAAAGGCGTGATACGAATTCGTGATAGGCCGGACAAGGGGCGCAGGCCGTGCCACGCCCCCGGTGATATGCCGCGTTAGTTCTCGTTGATAACCGAGAACACCATCGGGCGGCGGCGCGTTTCGTTGTAGAGCATCTGCGAAACGCTGTCTTCCAGCTTCTCCTGCAATTTGCGCGGGGACGTGCCGTTCGCGCTCTGAACACTGCCGCGCACCACATCCGTGATCTTGTTCATCAGGTCGTCGGCCTCACGCAGGTACACAAACCCACGCGAAATAATCTCCGGTTGCCCGATGACCTTATGCTTCTTGCGGTCAACATTGACCACAATCGTCACAAACCCGTCCTGAGACAGAATTTCGCGGTCGCGCAGCACTGCCCGGCCCACATCGCCCACACCGCTACCGTCCACAAACACATAACCACCCGGCACGCGCTCACCCACATGCACGCCGCGCTGGTTGACCTCGATAACGGTGCCGTTTTCCACGACGTAAATGTCCTTCGCGGCAATGCCGTTGCTCATCGCCAGCCGCTTATGCGCCATCAACATGCGCAGTTCACCATGAACCGGCATCAGGCACTGTGGGCGTACCAGGTTCATCAGCAGTTTCATGTCTTCCTGGTAGCCGTGGCCGCTTACGTGAACCTTCTCAATCGGGTCATATACCACATTGGCACGGCGGCGGATGAGGTCGTTAATAATGCGCGAAACCATTTCCTCGTTGCCGGGGATGGGATGCGCAGACAGGATAATGGTATCGCCTTCCTGTACCTCGATGCGGTGACGGCCAAAGGCCATGCGGCTGAGTACGGCGGACGGTTCACCCTGAGAGCCAGTTGCCATCACCACGACCTTCTTCGGCGGTTTGTTGTCGATCTCACCGAGGTCAATAATCATGTTATCTGGCACTTTGAGGATGCCCAGTTCCATCGCCATTTCCACGTTGCGCTTCATGCTGTGCCCGGCAAACGCAATATAGCGGTTGTACTTGCGGCAGGTATCCACCACCTGTTGCACCCGGCTGATGAGCGAGGCAAACGTGGCGACGACAATACGCCCCGGCGCATCGCGGAATACGCGGTCAAAGCCCTCGGAGATAATCGCCTCGGATGGCGTCCAGCCCGGAACCTCGGCATTGGTACTATCGCCCATCAGCAGCTTCACGCCGCGCTCACCAAATGATGCCAGCTTTGCGTAGTCGGGTGCCCGGCCATCAACCGGCGTGTTGTCAAATTTATAGTCGCCTGTGTGAACAATGAGACCATAAGGCGTGTTGAGCGCAAAGCCCACACCACCCGGAATACTGTGATTGACATGGAAGGATTCCACCGTCCACGGGCCAACCTCCAGCGTATCACCGGACTCAAAGACATGGATTTGCGCCTGCCCGATCAGGTTGATTTCGCGCAGTTTGACCTCAATGAGGCCAGCGGCCAGTTTGGTGGCATACAGATGAATGCCGGGGAACTGCTCTACAATGTGCTTGACCGCGCCGATGTGGTCTTCATGGCCGTGCGTATATAGCACCCCATGAACTTTCAGATCGTCACGTTCCAGCAGATACTGAT
>JBCCQC010000390.1:0-5060 GCA_039024535.1 Chloroflexota bacterium | reverse complement strand
CCCCACGGAACAGCTTTCCACGACAGAGCGCGTGGGCATGGAGGGCATTGCAGGGCTGTGTGTGCTCTCGTGGGTGGGGTTGCTGCTCGGCGTGACGGGCGCATTTACCACACTTGTGTTGTGGATTGCGCTGGCTGTGGTTGCGATGCTGGTGATTATCCCGCTGAGCAGCTATGCCCGCGATGTGCTGCGCCTGTGCCGGGAGCTACTTGCCGCCGAGTACACCGGATGGACGCGCTTTCTGGCGGGGTTTGTGGTGTTCATGCTGGTGACGGCATTGCTGGTCGCGCTCATGCCGCCAACCGAATGGGACGCGCTGATGTACCACATGCTGCTGCCAAAACGCCTGTTGCAAACCGGGCAACTCGTCGCCTACCCGGACAATCACTACACTGGCTTCCCGCAGACGGTGGAGATGATGTTTGCGTGGGCCAATGGCCTGTTCGGACGGGATACCTCGGCGGCGCTGGTGCATTATGGCGCGGGCCTGCTCGGACTCGTCACTGTGGCCGGGACGCTGCGCCGCTATGCCGCCGCGCATGTGATGTGGCTGGCGGTGGCGCTGTTGCTCGGTGGCGGGAGCTTCTGGCTGGGTTTTACCCGCGAGTATGTGGACATGGCAGTGTTTGCGCTCAGTGCCGGGGCGCTGGCTGTGCTGACGGCGTGGCGCGTGCATGGCGACCCGGCATGGGTGGTGGTGATGGGCCTGCTGGCGGGGTTGGCCGTGGGCGTGAAATACACTGCCGGGATGCTGGCGATTGCGCTGGGTGTGGCTGTGCTGGTGACGCAGCCACGCCGGGTCATACGCCACGGGCTGGTGATGGCCGGTGTGGCGCTGCTGGCGTATCTACCGTGGGGCCTGCGCGGGCTGGCGCAGTATGGCAACCCGTTTTTCCCGTTCTTTTTCGGCGGCGCAGGCTGGGATAGTGTGCGGGCTGCCGGGTTCAGCAGCAGCGGCGGCGGCTTGCTGGCTTCGGGGCCGGCGGGGATTGCGCAACTGGTCTTGCTCCCGTTTGTAGCGACGGTGGCCGGTACCGAGGGTGGCTTCCGCTATTCGTTTGACGCCGGGGTGTGGCTGATGCCGCTGGCTGTGACCGCCATCTGGGGGTGGGACAGGCTCACAGATGACGAGCGACCTCTGGCAAAAACGGCGGGCTTGCTGCTGCTGCCGATGCTGGCGCTGTGGGTGGCCGGGGGGGCGCTGAGTGGGATTGGTGCGCAAACCCGCCTCGTTATTCCGGTGTTCCCGGCGTTTGCGATGCTCAGTGCGCTCGGCTTCGAGTCCATGTCCCGTTGGCCGCGCCGCCCGATGAACGTGTATTTTATTGTGCGGGCACTGGTGATCTTCGCGCTGGGGGCAAGTGCGTTCGGGGTGGTGCTCACGCTGGCAAACCGCAACCCCGCTGGCGTGATTTTAAGCGCGGCCACACCACAGAATACCCGCGACGGCTATCTGTTTAACAACACGGGTGCGCATTATGTGGCGTTGCAGCAGCTTGACGATGTACTGGGCGACGGGGCGCGGGTGCGCTTTGCCTACGAGCCGAAAGCCTACTACTGCCCTGCCGCCGTCACCTGCGACCCGGACGCGCTGACCGATCACTGGCTGCATGGCTTGCGCACCGTGGGTGAACCGGACGCCATCTTTGAGCAGTGGCGCGATGACGTGGACGGCGTGCTGTTCTTCCAGTTTGCATATGACACGTTCTTCCTCGTAGATGACAACGTGGGCAACCGTGAGGAAAATGCGCTGTTCCTCCCGGCGCTGGAGCGTCATATGGAATTGCTGTGGGAGGATGCTGCTGGCGCATATCAGATTTACGGCTGGCGGGAGTAGCTCCTGTGGGGTGCCGGAGGTAGCTCTGGCTGACGACCGAAATCTGTCTTGTTGGCGGCAACCAGCGCGGAATCTATGGGTGAAACCCTGCCATGTGTCACCCTGCCTGTGCGCGATTTGTTATACTCCCTGTCAAAACTTTGAACAGGACAGGATCACTCTCTCTGATGCGATTGTCTCTCCAGTCTGTAAACGTCCCGCTTATTTCGATTGCTACGGCCCTTGTGGGCTTTTTGACGATGCTGAGTGCGGGCAACCCGCTTCTGTCTACTCGTTTGCCTCTTGTTGATGATGTTGTGGGTGTGCTTGCCCAGCAGGATGCTGCCGCTGCTGCCGCTGTTCTGGGTTTTGCGCTCGTCATTCTGGCAATCAGTCTGTGGCGGCGCAAGCGCACGGGCTGGCTGCTCTCGCTGATTTTACTATTCGTGCTTGCTCTGTTCAGCCTGTTGCGGGATGCCGACCTCGAACAAACGGCGGTAGCCCTGCTGCTGGCGGGCTGGCTTTTCTCCATGCGGTCGGAGTTTCATGCACGTTCTGACCGTGCTTCTGTGCAGCGGGGTGTCATTTTGCTGGTGATTTCGGTGCTGTTCACGCTGGTTTACGGCGCAGCAGGGTTCAGCAGTCTGAGTGCTCATTACGCACAGACGACGGGGTTCTTCGGCGGGATGTGGCAGGTGCTTCTGCTGTTTACGGCTCCCGGCAGCATTACGATGGAGCCTGTCACCACGTTCGGGGTATCGTTCATTGCCTCTATATACACTCTGCTGCTGATTACGGTTGTATCCTCGCTGCTGCTGCTGTCACGGTCTGTCATCGTGCGTGAGCCTGCCACACCAGAGGAACGCACACAGGCCGCGCAAATCGTTGAAGCACACGGGCGCAGTTCGGTTGCCCGTATGACCCTGCTGGACGACAAAGCGTACTATTTCAGTCCGGGTGGGTCTGTGGTGGCCTATGTAGCAAAAAACGGGTTTGCCGTGGCACTGGGGGATCCTATTGGCCCTGTAGAAGATGTACAGCCTGCGATTGCCGGCTTTAAACAATTTGCCCGCCAGAACGGGTGGCAGGCATCTTTCTATCAGGTGTTGCCAGACCATGTGGAACACTACAGAGGCGCTGGTTTCAAAACACTGCCCATCGGCCAGGAAGCAACCGTGAACCTGGAAACGTTCACGCTCAGTGGCAAAGCCCGCAAAAGCCTGCGCCAGCACGTTAACCGCGTGACAGACCGGGGCTACCGCGCTGTGGTGCATCAACCGCCCATTGACGATGAGTTATACGAAACACTGCGCGATATTAGCGATGAGTGGCTGGCGAGTGCTGGAGGTGAAAAACGCTTTTCGCTGGGATGGTTCCATGAGGAGTATATTCGTCTGGTACCTATCATCTGTGTGTATAACCCGGAAGGCGAGGTGGTGGCATTTGCCAACATCCTGCCGGAATATCAGCTTAACGAGACGACAATCGACCTCATGCGCCACCGTGCCCGGATGGAAAGCGGCATCATGGACTTTCTATTCGTGTCACTGTTCAACTGGGCAAAAGAGCAAGGGTTTGCCAGCTTTAACCTGGGGCTGGTGGCTTTTGCTGGCGTTGGAGAAGACCCCGACGACCCCGCTATTGAGCGCGGCGTTCACTACCTGTTCGAGCACCTCAACCAGACGTATAACTTTAAAGGGCTGTACGACTTCAAGAATAAATTCCAGCCGGAGTGGTCGCCGCGCTATCTGGTGCATCCGGGGATGGTGCATTTACCGGGGCTTGCCGTTGCGCTCGTTCGTGCGGATAGTGGCGACGATGCAGTGTGGACGTATTTGCGCGAGTTAGAGCTACGTCGCCTTGCTGCGGAGCGCCTGTCACGGTTGCGGCGGCGGCGAGAGGCTCCCGCATGAACCGGCGCGATGTGCTGCTGGTTGTGTTCGCGCTGCTCGTCGGGGTCGGCTGGCTGGCACGCGGGCGCTTCCGGGCGTGGTCACTGGGGCAGCTTCGCCGCATTCGCCGGGGCAGCAGGCGCATTCGCACTGCAAACGGCACCATAGAGTATCAACAGGTTGGTGATGGTGCTGTGGTGTTGCTGGTGCATGGGGCACCGGGGGGCTACGACGCATGGCGTATGTATACCCCGCTCATGGAGGCGGGATATAGCCTGCTGTCGCCATCGCGCCCTGGCTACCTGCGCACACCTTTGCGCAGCGGGCGAACCTTCACCCGGCAGGCAGATTTGCTCATTGCGCTGATGGATACACTGGCAATCGAAACAGCGGCGGTGGTCGGTTTTTCGATGGGTGGCCCCGTTGCGCTTGACCTCGCACACCGCTACCCGCATCGGATAAATAAACTGGTACTGCAATCTGCGCTGACGCACCTGTACGCGCTGGATGACCCGCTGGAAGAAATGCTGGTGGGTACGTCGTGGCTGCCGCGCCGCACACAGGGGATGCTGTTCTGGCTGTCGCATCGGCTGCTGCGTTACTTCCCGCGTGCTGCTGCAAGGAACCTGCTGTGGGCAAGCTATAGTGGCCCGGATGAGCAGGGCTGCATGGAGGCGTTGTTTGAATCGCCCACGCAGCGCCGCGCATTGCAAGCAATTATGGATAGTGGTGTGCCGCTCAATCATCGGCAACGCGGCTATGATAACGATCTACAGCAGCTTCATCAGTTGCAGTGGACACCGCTGGAGCATATTCACATCCCGGTACTGGTTTTGCACAGCCGCTATGATGCCAGTGTGCCGGTTCGCCATGCCACTTATGCCCATGAGCACCTGCCGCATTCACAGCTTGCGCTCATTGAGGGTTGCGGGCACTTCACGTTTATGGGCCGCGAGGGAAAGACAGCGATGCAGACCGTCGTGGAATTTCTGGGCCATACAGAACAGGTTTAGAGGCGCACCGGGCTTATCCGGGGGATGCTCCGACCCGTCTGATGTTTTTCCTACTGGCGTGGATCAAGTGCATCTCGCAAACCATCGCCCACAAAACTGAACACCAGCACTGTCAGAACAATCATGATGCCAGGTGCGATGGAGATATGCGGATACAGTGTAATAAATGCACGGCCATCAGCAAGAATACCACCCCACGAAGGGTTCGGAGGACGAACGCCCAGCCCGAGGAACGACAGGGCCGATTCCAGAATGATAATGCTGCCGACACCCAGTGAAGCCAGTACAATCACCGGCCCCCGAAGATTGGGCACGATGTGCTGCCAGATGATGCGTCCT
>JBCCQC010000389.1:0-5073 GCA_039024535.1 Chloroflexota bacterium | reverse complement strand
GCCTCAATCTCGCGTTCGCGCTCTACCACGGTGCGCAGGGCCACACCCTGTACGCGCCCGGTGGAAATATAGTTCTGCACGCGCTGCCACAGCAGTTCCGTAATCTGGTAGCCAACCAGACGATCCAGAATGCGGCGGGCTTGCTGCGCATTTACCAGATCCATATTGATCTCACGCGGGTGGTTGAATGCTTCTTCTACCGCTGGCTTCGTGATCTCATGGAACACCACGCGGCTGAGCGGCTTATCTTCCATCTCCGCAGCGGCAATCAGGTGCCATGCAATGGCCTCACCCTCACGGTCGGGGTCTGTTGCCAGAATGATTTCGTCTGCCGTTTCTACAAGAGCCTTCAGTTCCTTCACAGTGGGGCGCTTGTCATTGGGCACGCGGTACTCTGGCTCGAACCCGTTCTCAACATCCACGGAAAGGCGTGTCTTCAGCAGGTCGCGTACATGGCCCTTCGATGCCGTGACGGTAAAGCCCTTGCCCAGGTAGCGGCCCACACTACGGGCCTTTGCCGGGGATTCTACGATGACCAGCTTGCCGGAACTCTTGCGCTTTTTCTTCGCGGCCTTCTTCTTGCTGCTTTTCTTCGTGCGCTTTGGCTTTTCTACAACTTTCGGCTTTGGCACATGCTCATGGGCGGGTGTTTCTCCCATTTTGAACATAGTCGTCCCGCACACCGCGCACTCGCCACGGGTGCCGGGGTTACCGGTTTTAGTGTAGGTTGCCTCAGGAGAGATCATCTCCCGCTTTGCCTTGCATTTCATGCAATAGGCGCTTATGGGTTCGTCGCTCATGGGTACCTCTACAGGTAATTATCTTTGTTCTGTGCGTCCAGTGCTTTCACAACGTCGCGGACTTCCTGTGTGCGGTCTTTATGGCAGATCAGCACGGCGTCTTCCGTATCAATAATAACTACATCGCGCACACCAACCGTCACCACCAGCCGGTCACTGTAAATCAACGTTTCTTGCGTGTCTATGACGACACTACCATCTCCCCTGCCCTGGAAGGCATTACCAGCACTGTCCAGTTCGAGGATGTCGTACAGGGCGCCCCAGCTTCCAACATCACTCCAGCCAATGTCAATCGGAATGACGCACATCTTTTCGGCGTTTTCCATCACGGCGTAGTCCAGTGAAATTTTTTCGATATGTTCCCACTCAGCAGTCAGCACATCTTTATACTGTGGTGTGTCTACCGCTTCACCAACTTTCATCAGATGCCGATGCATGGCGGGGCGCTGTCGCTGGAATTCTGCCATTGCGCGTTTCGCCGTCCAGATGAACATGCCGGAGTTCCAGCTATAGTTGCCAGATTTCAGGTAGGTTACGGCGAGGTCGGCACGCGGCTTTTCATGGAAGCCCACAGACAGGTAATAGTTGAAGTCGCGCTGGTCGCCCAGGTGGTTGCCGCGCTGAATATAACCGAAACCGGTCGATGGGTGTGATGGTGAGATGCCCAGCGTCACCACAAAGTCCTGTTCCACAGCGATTTCGCAGGCGGCGGCCAGCACATTGCGGAATTTTTCGGTTTCGGAAATGTGATGGTCTGCTGTGAGAATCGCAATCACGGCTTCCGGGTCTCGCTTCTGGATCACGGTTACGCCGAGGGCCGCTGCCGGGCCGCTGTCCTTGCCGTAGGGTTCCACAATGAAATTTTCTTCGGGGACATCCGGTGCCTGTGCCCGCAATGCGTCCACGTAGATTTCGCCAGTGACCACGTAAATATTTTCTGGTGGGAACAGCGGGCCGAGGCGGTCGACACTCACTTTGAACATAGAGTCTTCGCCCACGAGTGGCAAAAGCTGTTTGGGTGTCGTTCGGCGGCTCATCGGCCACAGCCGCTTACCACCACCCCCGGCCATAATCATTGCATAAAAGTGTTCCAAGTGTCCCTCACCTTTCGGAGTATAAATATACTTTGCTTACCGTGGGAGGGCGTATTGCATGTAGCCCACGGTTCGTGCAAGTCCCTTAAGTTCCATCAATGTCAATGTACTGCTGACTGTTGCTACCGGCAACCCACTGAGCCGCACAAGGTCATCCACATGAATCGGGTCATTACTCAGCAGGTTCAACAGGGTAGTTTCTGTATCATCTGCCGGGGCCACCTGCTCGGTCTGCACGCGGGTTTCCCGCACGGTGTACGTCATATCGATAGCATCCAGCACGTCCTGCACATCCATCACAAGCTGTGCCCCATCCTGTATCAGGCGGTTCGTGCCCCGGCCTTCCTTATTAAAGATATTGCTGGGCACAGCGAACACATCCCGTCCCTGCTCCGCTGCGAAATTCGCAGTAATGAGTGCCCCGCTCCTGATCCCGCCTTCTACAACCAGCACACCCAGCGACATCCCGCTCAAAATGCGATTGCGACGCGGGAAGTTCTGGCCGATGGGCGGTGTGCCGATGGGCATTTCCGTTATCACAGCCCCCTGCGTGATGATTTCTCTGGCGAGTTCGAGGTTTTCTGCCGGGTAAACCTCGCTGATGCCGTTTGCCATCACCCCGATGGTTCGCCCGCCGCCATCCAGTGCGCCCCGGTGTGCCGCGCTGTCCACACCCTGTGCCAGCCCGCTGATGATCGTGACCCCATTGGCAGCCAGTTCCTTGGAAAGTGCATAGGCTGCATCTTTTCCGTAGACCGTGGCCCGTCGCGTTCCCACCACGCACACGGCACGTTTGTCCTGTGGCAGCAGCTTACCGCGCACATACAGCGTGGCCGGTTTTTCATCCAGTTCGGCCAGCAGCGGCGGATAGTCCACATCGTCCATTGTTAGCAGATGTGCATCAACCCGTGCTATACGCTGCATTTCCCGATTCAGGTCAATGGATGGGCGGCTGGCTACAATATGGGCAGCGAGTTGTTCCGGGATGCCTGCGCGTTGCAGGTCGGTTTGTGTGGCGTGCCATGCGGCCCTCAAATCGCCAGCAGCCTCTCGCAGTTGCAGGATGCGCTTCGGGCCAATATCTGCAATCAGGCTGAACCCCAGCCAGTACTTCCGGTTTTCCAACCCATTTATCCCTGCAACAGAGCATTGACGACAGCATAACAACGCTATTTCAGAATTGTCAAGCGATGGAGTAAGGAAAGCGTGTGGCTTTATGGAATTCTTACGATATTAGGGAGGGTTTGTGAAGGGTGTACAGCGGCTACTTTTCCGGCAGCAGGCCATCCAGCAGGTTAACCAGCACCACCCCATTGTCAATATCATGGTCAATGATGGTTTCTTCTGTAGCCGGGAGTAAGATTTCGCCGTAGTCTGGCGATTTAACCACGTAGACATCGTTCGCGCCGGTTTGCAACACGCGCTCTATAATACCCAGTTCCACACCGTCGCCGGTTTTCACAGCCATGCCAATTAACTGGTAGAGGTAGAACTCATCGTCTTCCAGGCCAACGGCATCTTCAATGGCAACCATCACATACAGGTTACGCATTCGGTCGGCTTCATCACGGCTTTTGACGCCTGCCACGGTAAGCAACCCGGCGTTTTTGTGCATTCGCATCTTCACGACCTCATAACGCTTGATGCGCCGGTCGTCCACGTCCTTACCCAGAAAAACCGCTTCAAGGTCGTTAACACGCTCCGGGTAGTCGGTAAAAATCTGCACACGTAGCTCCCCACGCACACCGTGCGGGCGCGTAATGCGCCCGAGGACGAGGTAACGCGGGGAGTCGGGTTTTTGTGTGGTCATCTACAGAATCTTCAGGATGACACGATCACGCGGGTGGGTGATAACATCAATCAGCCGACGCATGGACTCTGCCACGCGCCCGTTTTTGCCGATCACACGCCCTACATCGCCAGATGCCACGGAAAGCTCCAGCACTACAGTTGAACCCTCCACCCGGCGAGAGATTTTCACCTGTGCCGGGTCATCGACGAGGCGCTCTGCAAGGTAGCGGACGAGAGCCTCCTGCCGGCGGGTGTTGGGGGCACGGCCCCGGTTTTTATTCCCGCCACGGCCCCCGCGATTGCGGTTGCCACCACGACGGTTCCGGTTGTCGCCATCCCCCCGGTTGCGGTCTTGATCTCGGTGGCGGCCCATAGAAATTTACTCCTCAGCGCCTTCGGCTTCCAGGGCAGCTTCCCGAGCCTTGATCTTGCTCTCGCCAGCGGCGGGGGCAGGGTATTCGGTCTTGAGGCTGGTTGGCTCGGCGGCTTCTGCGGCGGCGACGGCCTCTGCAACGAGAGTTTCCATTTCCTCGCCAGCACGCAAACGCTCAAAGCGTGCCCATGTGCCGGTGACGCCCATAATGCGGCGAACTGCGTCAGATGGCTGTGCGCCGACACTGAGCCAATACAGTGCCCGATCTTCTGCAATCACGTTCGTTTCCGGGCGGGTGCGCGGGTTGTGATGCCCGATGCGCTCAATCACGTTGCCGTTTCGGGCCTTGCGGCTATCGGTCACGACGATACGGTAACTCGGCTGGCGCTTGAGGCCAACACGCTGCATACGAATTTTTACCATGTGGTCTTCCACTCCTCAAACATAGCTCGCGCTGCAATCACAGCACGAGCCAATTTCATTAGATAGATTGCGTTGATGTTACTGCTGTTACCGGGTGTGGCTAAAACGGAAATCCTCCGCGTCCGCCACGCCCGCCTCCGGTCATGTTGCCCAGGCCGGGGATGTTCTGGAAGCCAGACTTGCGCATCTGCTTCATGATCTTCTTCATGCTGCGGTACTGCTTCACAAGGTCGTTTACGTCACGAACCTGCATCCCGCTGCCCTTTGCAATGCGCTTTTTGCGGCTGGCGTTCAGTTTCTTCGGGTTAGTGCGTTCATACGGCGTCATCGACTGGATGATGGCTTCAACCTTTTTCAGGCGCTGTTCGGCGTCTTTCGGGTCTACCTGATCCATCATTTTGCCCATGCCAGGGATCATCCCCATCAACTGGGTAATTGGCCCCATCTGCCGGATTTTCTGTAACTGGTCGAGATAGTCCTGCAAGGTAAACTCGTCACGCATCAGCCGCTCGGAAAGCTGTTCGGCTTCTTCCTGCTCATACAGTTCCTCAGCCTTTTCGATGAGCGTCATTACGTCGCCCATGCCCAGGAT
>JBCCQC010000388.1:0-5076 GCA_039024535.1 Chloroflexota bacterium | reverse complement strand
TCGCCAGGTGGCCTCGTAGACCCGGTAGTGGTCATCCTCAACGACGATAACGAACCCATCTTCGTAGACGATGACGGCGGCTTCGGGCTGGCAGTGTCCATCGAAGACTACATCGTCGGCGAGGGCAACTTTACGCTGGTCATCGGTCATGCCGGGGGTGGCTCCACGGGCCGCATCCAGGCCGATATTGAAATCGGCATCACGTTCGGCGACGTGTAGGTGAACTCATCGGGGGCGGCATACTACAGGCCGCCCCCGATGAGTTCAACTACACGTCGCCGAACGTGATGCCGATTTCAATATCGGCCTGGATGCGGCCCGTAGAGCCACCCCCGGCATGACCGATGACGAGGGTAAAGTCGCCCTCGCCGACGATGTAGTCTTCGATGGACACTGCCAGCCCGAAGCCGCCGTCATCGTCTACGAAGATGGGTTCGTTATCGTCGTTGAGGATGACCACTACCGGGTCTACCAGGCCACCTGGCGAGAACACCTCTACCGTTATTGCGCCGGATGCCGGTGCTGTGAACGGCACGTAGTAGCTCCAGCCCTCTTCCATGTCCAGTTCCAGCGTTTCTGTAGTGTCTTCCAGCGGATCCAGTTCAAAGCGGCTGTTTTCGATCAGCAGCAGCCACTGGTAGTAGTCCTGGCTGGCGAGTTCTGCTTCGCCGTTGCTCCAGTAGTGGAAACCCCGGTTCAGGTAGCCGCTGGCAAAATCCGGTTCCAGTTCGATCACACGGTCATCGTCGGCAATGGTTTCTTCGAAGTTGCCGAGGTCAAAGTTGACGTAAGCGCGGCTGAAGTAATAGTCGGCGTTTTCCGGGTCAATCTCGATGGCGGCGTCGTAGTCTGCCAGTGCGTCTTCGAGGTTGCCGAGGTTGTAGTTGAGCAGGCCACGCGCATAGATGTAGTCGGCGTTTTCTGGCTCGATTTCAATGGCGGCGTCATAGTTGGCGAGTGCCTGGCTGCCCTGGCCCAGCGCACTGTAAACCTGTGCGAGAACAAGATAGGCTTCTGCGTTTTCCGGGTCAATGCGCGTGGCTTCGGAGAAGTCTTCCAGTGCGGCGTCAATGTCGGTTGCCAGCAGTGCGGCCCCACGCGCAATGTAGGCATCGGGGTTATCCGGGGCCAGCGTGACGGCGCGGCGGGCATCGGCAAGGGCGCGGCGCTCCTGCCCCAGCGAAATGTACGCCTCTGAGCGGCCAATGAGGGCTTCTACGTTGCTCTCGTCTTCGTCCAGTATCTCGGTGTAGGCATCTACAGCGTCTTCGAACTCGCCTTCTTCCAGCAGGGCGGCGGCATCTGCCAGCGGGTCTTCGTCCTGGGCCATTACTGTTATCGGCAGCGCGGCCAGCATTAACACGGCCAGCAGCATCAGCAGGTATCGTTTCATAAAGCAGTATCCTCTCGTGGTTTCTACATCATCATAGTACAGGAAAGTGCCGGGGCACAGGAACCGACGTTCAGCAATTGTTTAACCTGCGGGTGGGGTATGGTGCATGACCATACCCCTGTCCTATCAGTTACGCGGTAGTTCTGGCGGGCTGAGGAACACATCGTTGGAAATGAGCGTGGCGCTTTCCAGAATGCGGTTCGCGGTGTAGCCATATGGGAATTCGTAGACGTTCAGGCCATCCTGCTGGCGCAGCGGTGCGATCACCTCGTCTGTGGCGGCATCGCTCACCCGGATGACTGGCTCACAGTCAATCAGCGTGGCATCGCGGCACAGTTCCAGCGTCACTTCTGCCGTGCGATCCGATTCGTTGTCCTGCAAGTAGCGGATGCGCACGTTTTCGAAGTTGATCTGCGTCTTCTGGTCACGCGGGACGCCGACTTCTTCATCCACGGGGGCTTCTACTACCGGGGTTTCGAACGCCAGCAGCGATTCAATGGCGCCGCCAGTGGGTGTGGGCGTGGGGCCGGGGCCGTTGCACCATGTTGCATCACAGAACGTGAGTGGAGACACGCCTTCGATGGTGGGCAGCCGGTCGAATACATCCTGTGGCATATTCGTCCAGCGCCGGTCCACATACAGCGCGAAGTCCTCGCCGCTGACGAACATCATCGTGGAGTCGTTAAAGTTGCGGTACCACGCACGAAATGGCGTCCCCAGTGGCATGGAGCCAACATATTCCAGTGCGGTCAGGTCAAGATAGGCAAAGGCGAATTCTGCCTCGAACACCAGATTGCCCGACGCAATAAGCTGCTCCAGTTCACTGACGGGCGGACTCTCTGCAAAGTTGTTCGCCGCGCGGAAGACCACATCACAGTAGTTGTCCTGCCCTGCGAAATCGAACCGGCTGAAAGATGCATCCTCCTCTGTGAACAGGTCTTCCAGCACAATCACCAGATCCTGCAACCGGATGTCACAGATGCGCAGCGGGTCGTCGTTCTGCCAGCCACGCGGACGGTCGCCCTCGATAGAAGCGAAATCTGGCACAACCGCTTCGGCCAGCACTTCGAGGTCGTGCCGGATGTTGCGCCATGTGTCCGTGCGTGAATCCGCATTAAAAATACCCACCCAGCCATCGGGCCGCACGCTGGCCCCCAGCAGTTCATCGGCCAGGATGTCGAGGTCGGCGCGGTTATCTGACAGCAGCAGCGGCGAGTTGATGTCTGTGTTGCCGGCCCAGCCCTGCGGACGGTCGTTTACACCGAAGGCTTCGTTGGCAAGGCGTTCGATGTCGCCGCGTGTTGCCAGGATTGCTTCGTTGAGTTCGTCGCCGCTCAGTTCAAGCTGTAGATCTTCCAGCAGGAAAATGCGTAGTTCGGCTTCGATCAACGTACAGTACCCGAAGTTATCTTCTGTAAGCCCGGTGGTGAAGGTGTAATTGTTCACGGCAAGGAAGTAGATATTCTGAATCACACGGGAGCACTGGTAAATCGGGGAAGCACCGATCCATGTAGGCGGGCGGCTGTCGTTGAACACCTGATCGGCAATCAACTCCAGGTCGTGGCGCACGTTACGCGCAAGGATGTCCGCTACGTCTACTGTCACCCCGAACCAGTCTGGTGGGCGGCGTTCTTCACCGAAGACCTCGTTCGCCAGCAGTTCTTTGTCGTACCACAGGTCGGGCACATAGCTGGGGGAGGTGTTGTCGATGTTGTCCGTCCAGTCCTCCGGGCGGCCTTCTGGCAGGGCGGTATCTACCAGCAGGGTCAGGTCTGCGCGGATGGCGGACGTAAAGGCGGTCACATTGCCTACCTGCTGCTCTGGCGGTGAAGCCAGCGCCGCGCCTGCCAGCACAATCAGCAGCAGCGCGGTTAACAATAAGCTGTGTTTAAAAAATGACATGGCAGGTCTGTCTCTGTTGTCTGTATTGTGCGTTTACGCCTGTCATTATAGCCAGTGGTCGCTGGATGCGAAAGCACGCCACCATCATCATACCGGGCAGTTGTATGCCGTGCCCCTGTGAAACCCGATCTATAACCGTTCCGGCTTTTCTACTGTGCGGTCATCGTCGGTGGCGCTGCCTGTGTTGACTGTGCCGCGCTTTTCAATCAGCAGCAGTGTGCATTCCTCTTTTGAAGCTGGATTATGCTCTACACCGGCGGGCACAGTAATCATTTCACCGGCACCTACTGTCACCTCTCTGTCGCGGAACTGCATTATCATGGTGCCTGATAGCACGATGAAGCACTCATCGGTGTTATCGTGGTGGTGCCACACGAACTCCCCCTGTATTCTGACGATTTTGAGGTCGTGGTCGTTGATTTCGCTGATGAGTTTCGGTGTCCACTGTTCGGTGAACAGGCCGAGCTTGTCGTTAAAGTTAACTTTTTGCGGGGGCATGGGTTGGCTCCTTGATAGTATGACTGTTATGCGATAGCAGGATTGTGACGTGTTCACGATCATCCTGAAAACGCGCTTTTAGCCATTGGCTATTTGCTGAGTTCGTGCCTGTAAGTGGAAAAACCAGCGGCCAATAGCCTGTAATTGCATCATATCCCCTATACCATGCTCATCCTATATCCATAGACCTATCGTTGAAATTATCCCCGGCACGGACGTATAATCGATACCAACAGATAAGCGATGCGAACGCACCATGACACGCAAAAACCCGCCGTTTTTAGTCGGCGAAACGTAGCAAAACCCTCTACCAGCCACACCCACGCACTGACCGTTACCGGGCGTGTTGTATCAGCGCACCCGTTTTCACACCCTATCAGCACATAACACATAAGAGGAAACCACCATGATTGATAAACTGGCGGGCATTGAGAACCGCTACAACGAACTGGAAAAACTACTGGGCGACCCGGAAGTCGCACAGGATTATGAACTGGTGGCGAAGTACGCCAAAGAACGCAGCGATATTCAGGCCATCGTGGAGAAGTTCCGCGAGTACCGCAGCAAGTCTGAGGCGTTTGACGAAGCAAAAGAACTGCTGCGCGACCCGGAAATGCGCGAACTGGCGGAAATGGAAGTGGAGGAACTCAAAGACCAGATCCCAGCAATGGAAGAAGAACTGAAGGTCATGCTGCTGCCAAAAGACCCGCGTGACGATAAGAATGTGGTTATCGAAATCCGGGCGGGGGCGGGTGGCGATGAGGCCGCTCTGTTCGCGGCAGACCTGTATCGGTTATATACGCGCTATGCCGAGGCGAACAAATACAAATACGAACTGCTCACGGATAACGAAACCGGCGGCGGTGGGTTCAGCCAGTGGAGGATGCCGAGGCTGTGGCGCTCAGCGAGATTGGACCGACCATCGAGCATCATCCTCTGTTCCCGGCCCGCACCAATGTGGAGTTTCTGCAACCCCTGTCGCGCAGCGAAGCTCGCCTGCGGGTATGGGAGCGCGGCGCGGGCATCACTTTGGCCTGCGGCTCTGGCGCGTGCGCGGCGGCCGTGGTGGGACACCTCAAAAATGTCACGAACTCTGCCGTGACGCTACACATGGACGGCGGTGCGCTCCATCTGGATTGGCGCGACGATGGCGTCTGGATGACGGGCCCAACCGCTTTGGTGTTCGAAGGCAGTTTGAGCACTGAGTTTCTTGAGGCAAATCCATGAGTGCGCTGAAGTTTGAGACCTTTGGCTGTCGCCTCAACATTTATGAGTCTGAGGTG
>JBCCQC010000387.1:0-5077 GCA_039024535.1 Chloroflexota bacterium | reverse complement strand
GGTCGACCCCGACTATGAAGCCCAATTGGACGCAGTTATGGCAAGCCTCACCATAACGGATGACACAGCGGCGACAGAACCCGAAACCGTTCATCTCTACATCGGCCTCTACAGTGACTCGCAGCGGTGGATTGCCATGGAAACCGAGAAGCTATACATCCGTGTGCTGCCACCCGGCACTCCCGGTACAGAGGAAATGGGGCCGTCTATCGAACTGCCCGTCGGCACCGACGAGATAACCATCTCCGTTCACGCCGACCGCCACATTACCATCAACGGCGACACGCGCTTCACCCTGCCCACAAACCAGCCCTTCGTCCAGCCGCTGGATGCAATGGGCACGTGGAGTGGTGACGGCACCATAAAGCTACAGGTCTTTGCGAATGGTCAGCCAATGGCCGGTGCCTTTGTGCCCCCGCTGGAAATTGCCATTGCCCGTAACCCGGCCCTGCTCAAAGACAGGCCAGCGCTGCCGCCACCGTTCGCCGCCGCCGATACTGGGAACTTCCTGCCAGATGTTACGCTGCGCCTGTACACGTTCGGGCAGGACAATGAACCGTCCAGCCTGCGCATTTACGGCAAGGTCTTCTCACCTCACCAGGACCCGGATGGCAGGCATATCGGTTACCGGGATGTGCCAATGGCACTTATCGACTGGATTCATATGCAAATGGAAGACATCGCCATGGCCAGCGGGTCAACCGCACACGGCCTCCTGCGAGAACTGGGACGCACTCTATGGGATGACGTGCTGCCACCGGGATTGTTCACCGAATACTGGCGCATGATGGGTTCAATGCGACGCTACGGGCACCAGTCATTGCTCATTATTGCGGACGAATACCCGTGGCTGCCATACGAACTGGCCACCCCTTTCATTCCCTATAATCCAGACAGAAGCGACCCATGGCACCCGTCCGAAATCGAGACGCTGGAGCGTACACCGCTGTGCGAGACCTTCGCCGTCACCCGCTGGGTTGAGGGTACCGGCCAGGCCCGGCGCAGCGCCTTCCCGCTAGGGCCGGTGCAACCCATTTTCTCAGCAGACATTCCACAGGGGGACATCCGCAGTCGGGATCCGATACGCTTCGGTCAGAAACAGATGCGACCAGAACAGGGTATGAGCCTGAGCGAAGCCCTGTATGCGTCCCACGAGGCCAATCTGTTCCACATCGTCAAGGGGGGCGGCAACCTGAGCCGCCGAGTTGTGGGGATAGAAAAAGCGCAGACGTCCGAGAGCTGGATTGGCTACGTTAACAGGCAGACCCAGAACATGCAGAGCAAATCCCCACTCATAACACAAACCAGCCTCATCGATGCCACTGGCAATACCCCCGTTAATCCGGACGAACTTATCGCGCTGGTAAATTCCGGAGCCAGTGTCGTCGTCGGGACGTGGTGGGGTGTTTCACCGTCGGATGACCGCGTGTTCTGGCAGACCTTCTACCAGCAGATTATAGTAGCAGCAGCCAGCGTGGGGGAGGCGGCCTTCACCGCACGCGAGGCCGTGCGGCGCATCAGTACAAACCCGATAAGCTGGCTAGCCTATTATGTCATCGGCGACCCCATGGCCACTGGCTATGAACCGAAAGACAGCATTGGCTACATCGACTTCAGCCAGAAGGACGCAACCCGAACGATTCACATTGGACAGTCTGCCATCTTTCTGATTAAGCTCCAGCAGCATCCCCCTGCCCATTACAATGGACCCCGTAAGCGCTCACGCCCGTGGTCAGCATCACCGTTCGAACTTATGATTCGGGACAGCGACGGCTTCGAAGTAAAGACCCAACCTGTGTTAACAGAGCGCAAACCGGACAGCTTGACATGGGAAGTGGAACTGAAACCAAACCGTCATGGCGAGGTTCATCTGCTGTTGCAAATCAACGAACCGGGTACCCCACACTTTGCCATAGGCAACCTGAAAAAAGAGGTCAAACAGGGGTCATTCTTCGGGCGGAGCGCCGGCCCAATGCAAAAGCCAGAAACCATTGTGCTTGACCTGTGGCACGCCCCATATCGCTACTATGTGGGCAAGGACGAATACACCTTCGGCACACTCCGCCCGGATGATGGACGGGTAGAAGCACTACGAGCAGACATCAAGCAGGTGATGCGTGGCTACAGCGACACCAGCATAGAAGACTTCAGCCACCGCATTTCCAGCGTCGTCAAAGAAATGATGCCAGATTGGCCAGACATCAGCACATTTTCCACCATCTCTATTGTTGATAAAAGAATCCGATTGCCATGGGAGTTTGCGAAGCACCCGCAGCATGGCTACTGGGGCACAAGCTATTGCATCGGGCATGTGTTCGACCCCAAAATATCCGCCCATGCAGCATCCCCACGGGTAACCCGAATTACCCTTCTGGATGACGGCCACCTGAATGACCTCGCGACCCATCTGAAAGCCCATCTGCCGGGGCATGTATACACTGGCAGGGAACGTATTGACCCGCCAGAGCTCACTCCGACCGCGCTCTCCCGCATCTGCAAGCTACAGAACAATACTCTAGCCAGGATCTTCCACATGGACTTCACATTAACCGCTACGGGCACCCTCGCCCTGCACCTCTCCGATGATGATATGCTGGAGCTAACGCCAGGTGACTGGTACAGCAAGGTCAAAATTGGCTTCAGAGCCAGCCCGGTGATTATCCTGACAGTGCGCGTGACAGATACAGACACCGATGCCGACCTGACCAACTATGCAAGGATGCTGATGAAACACGGGGCGGGGGCTGTCATCATGCCGCATTACAGCTTCGGTAGTCTTTACCATGATCATTTCCCTCTTGTGTTCCACAGAATACTGGCCCAGCATTCATCGCCAATCACACTCGGGGCGCTATTGATGGAGGTGCGTGAGCATATGGCCGCACAATTCGATGAAAGCGAAATGCTGTCGCATATTCTGGTGGGTGACCCGGGCCAGCAACTGCAACTGATACAGAAGATACAGTCCAACATGAGCTGACCAGCAGTAGGGGTTTGGTTTTTCGTTGGGCCTCAGCCTGCCTGATGTGAGGCTGGATTTTGCTTCGGGTACTGTCGGGTAAAATACGCCACTATCAGTTGAGTTGGAGAACATCCGCCTGAATAGTTACATTGTCGGTATAATGATGCGCCCGTATCTGTTCAGCAGTCGTCCAGCAGAGCGAACTACCCACTGGAATATTTTTCAGGCGATGCCATAAATCCTTACTGGTAAAGGTCACATCAAAGATTTCCTGAAAGCTGTGCGTCAGCATTCCGGTAACGCCTGTGCGATCAGTAAAGCGGCGGGCAATATCCAGTGACACGTAGCGCATCGTTACGTCCTGCGGGTAAAGAGCAGGTAGCACATTATACTCGTCCACCAGTTCTTCGCGCAGTTCACGGAAAGGGTTGAGTTCACGTTCTATTCGCGCTTCAAACCAATTCTGAAAGGCTGGCAACATCGTTTCTTTAATCATCAGGCGCAGGTCTTTGCTGCCCGGTGTTTCTGGCGTGAAGGGAATTGGAGGCTCCATCGTATAGCGAATTGCACCTCCGATTGGCATCAACACCTGTATACCTTTTGATGAGCGGTTAGGGTTAATGCCCAGCAGGTATTTGCCAGTTGCAGGGTCTTTGATGCGGCACAGGGCACCGCAGCTAACGCGAACCGTTTGATCTACCATGATGCTGTCCTCTGGTTTTCCGTGTGATCCCTATCTTACTCGCATTACATAAAAGCGAAACCAGCCCACCCTACTGCCCCGCACTCCCAATGGATACTACATACTGCGGATTACCAAACAGCACAAAAGCACCACTCATTTCATCCCGCCTCTCATCAATCAGGTACTCACGTGTCATCCTGACCGCACAACCGAGGGATATTCGCTCCTCTGTGAGCAAAACCCTGTAGAATACATCGAAGAACTGCCCCATGATCTCCGATGGTAGCGAATGAATGGGACAGATAACCGCCCCGGCACCACGCTCCAGCAGTGAATAGGCCAGTTTTGAAAGGTCATGTGGATGCTGACCCGGGTCGCGAGCAATATCAAGGCAAACGATTGGCCTACCACGCATCTTAAGGCTACGGTTAAAGTCAAGCGGAATCTCAACACCTTCTAGCATCCGGCAGGAGACAGTTCCGTTACGCACGGCTCCTACAACATGTAGCCAGCGCACTTCCGCACGCCGCCGGATGTCTTCCAGCATGGTGACAGACTGCTGGATCAGCTTTACCCGCGCATAGCGGGCAGCATTTTTGAGGGTAACATCGTACAGAGCATTTTCCAGCATATCGTTATAGAGTTTCATATCGCGTGATTCGTCGCCGAACAACACAATGGCTTCGGTATGACGCACAGGGGCTTTCTTAACCGGATGTGCCGCCATGTGACCGATACAATAATGCGCCCCCCATAACCGATCTGAACCAATCAGCGCCAATTCCCACGGAACGTGATAGTCTCGATCAATTAGCAACATATTCGTTTCCGGATGAACATCATGCCACCATGCATCCTCCATGAGTGAACTGACCATTTCTGATACCTCCAGCGCAATGGATTGGCCTTTCGCCAGTGAGTAGACAAGGTTCTGTTGCCGGTTTTTAAGCTGGAAGTCATTCGGGCGGGGCTGTCGGAATGGGTAGGGTTTATTATCGACGTGGTATTCTGAGTTTGAGCCAATCAGATTTACAATCACGGATGTCGGTTTCGGCTCAACAATCGTGGTGTGGTTAATCTGTAGTTGTTCGTGGTGGCGCTCAATAAACGGCTGCTCATTTTCGTCCAGCACAGTAAGTGTCAAATTCATTATTTCGTCGGCATCAGCAGGTCGCACGGTAAATGCCCAGCTAACCTGCCGCCGATTATCTGATGGCAGTGACTGTGGCGTACTGACGAGTGTTCCACCGGTCAAATCGATTTGCAACGTCACCGGGAGCGTACCCCAATCATTCAACAGGCAGCGTGGGCCGGTATATTCGCTGGTGGGGGTGCGACGCAGTGTGACAACAAAGCGATAGTTACGGTCTGGTTCCAGCTTATGGCCCTGCTGAATATCCGCTTCCACACACTCAATCTTGAGATAACCC
>JBCCQC010000386.1:0-5084 GCA_039024535.1 Chloroflexota bacterium | reverse complement strand
TCATCTACAACCAGAATTAATTCGCCGGACACGACTGCGCCTCACCTGTTGTTATTTCGTAACACTGCGTATTGTTTAAGTATAGTGCAACTATGAATTTATGCGACCTTTTGATACATGAAAAAGAACTCTGGATTGTTACGATTGTGAAGGGTGGCTATAATCTAACTGTGATTATAGTGTCAGCATCAGGAAAATCAGCTTGTCTACTGAAACAATGCGTACCACTGCAATTCAACAATCGCTGGGTTCCCGGCCAAAACTTCATCGGCGTGGATTCATCAGGGAAATTGCCGAAACGGTTGTGCTGATTGTTGCGATTTATGCGCTGGTTAACCTCGCGACCGCCCGCTTTATTGTCGAAGGCCCCAGTATGCAGCCCAATTTTGAAACCGGACAGTTTCTGATCGTCAGCCGTATCAACTATGTACTGGGTTCACCTGGCTACGGTGACATCATTGTATTCCATTATCCTAACGATCCCCAGGACGACTACATCAAGCGCGTGGTTGGCCTCCCCGGAGACACCGTTGAAATTATTGGCACCAATGTTCATGTGAACGGTGCTATGCTGGCAGAGCCATACATCCTTGAGGAATGCCGTGAGTCACGTTGTAGTGACCGCGTGTGGGAACTGGGGCCAGCAGAGTATTTCGTGATGGGCGATAACCGGAACCACAGCAGCGACTCCCGCGCGTTTGGCCCTGTGAACGAAGAGTTCATCGTGGGTGAGGCCTTGTTGCGCTACTGGCCCCCACAGGATTGGCAGATTGTCAAGCGTATCCGCTTCCCGCAGTAACAGATATTTTAATTCGTACTGGAGTAAGGTAAACACGATGAGCAAGGGACGTATTCTCGTTGTAGAAGACAACAACGATAACATGACGTTGATCACCGATATTCTGAACTCGCTGAACTACACCGTCATCCAGGCGACTGACGGCGAAGTAGGGGTACAGAAGGCTGTTGAAGACACGCCGGATCTGATCCTGATGGATCTCTCGCTGCCGCGTATGGATGGCTGGACGGCGACACGCCACATCAAGTCTACCCCACAAACTGAGGCGATCCCGGTCATTGCGCTCACAGCACATGCAATGGTGGGCGACCGTGAGCGTGCCCTGGAAGCTGGCTGTGATGACTACGTGTCCAAGCCAATTAACCTGCGAGAATTGGCGGGTAAGTTATCCAGTTTTATCAAACCATAAATGATCCGACGCAATATCCTCGGACGATGGGTGCCCCTGTACGGAATTACAGGGGTTTTTGTTATCCTGTGTGCGATTTACGCGCTGGCAACGCCTATTTTTGAGGCCAGCGACGAGTTGTGGCACTTCGGCATGGTGGACTACCTTTCCACAAACCACACGTTGCCTGTACAGAACCCCGAAGTCGAGACACGTTATGAGCAGGAAGGCAGTCAGCCGCCTCTCTATTATGCGATTGCCGCACTGCTCATCCACCCTATTGACCGTAGTGACTATCCCGAACTTTCTACGCTGAACCCACACGCACGGGTCGGCATTCCCGGCAGTGTGGGCAACAAAAACATCGTCCTGCACGATGAGTTAATCCCACCATTGCAGCAAACAGCACTTTCTGTCTACGTGTTACGCGGGTTCAGCATTGTTCTGGGCGTTATTACACTGGGTGCTGTTTATTCGACTGCTATCAATCTTGGTGGCGGTGGGTATGCTGCACTGGCAACCGGGCTGGTGGCTTTCAACCCGATGTTTCTGTTCATCACAGCTTCGGTCAATAACGACAATCTTGTGACGGCACTCAACAGTCTGGTCATCTGGCAACTTGTGGTACTGGCGTGGCACGGGTTTCGCTGGCAGCGGAGTCTGTTCATCGCCGTTGTGATTTCGCTGGCATCCCTCAGCAAGCTGAGTGGCAATGTGCTGGTTCCGGCTATTGTGGCGCTTGCAGCGTATGTCGCATGGCGCGACAATAACTGGCGCGGTTTTTTTACGCTGGGTGTGATGATGGCGGCTGCATGGGCCGTGATTGCTGGATGGTGGTACTGGCGCAATATTCAGCTCTACGGCGAGTTGTTCGGCACGCAGATGATGGTGGCTGTAGCTGGCCCGCGCATAGAACCGTTCACTGTTCAGACGCTGCTGGATGAGTTTGAGGGTTTCCGCATCGCATACTGGGGGTTGTTCGGTGGCGTGAATGTACTGACGTTCCAGCTTTACTACCGCCTGATGGATTTGCTGGTAATTGCCGCTGTGGGGGGGCTGGCGTTCGCTGTGCGTGATGTGCTGCCTTATGTCTGGCGCACACTGTCACGCTACCGGCGTCCGCTGTCGATATTGGACGCGCTTAACCTGCACTGGCTGGTGACTTCTGCGTTGTTTACCGTCATTTTTATCACCGGGCTTGCCAGCCTTATTGCATGGACGGCCCAGACATACGCCTCACAGGGGCGTTTATTGTTCCCGTTTGTAGCGGCCACCAGTCCGTTGCTGGCGAGTGGCCTGATGTACTGGTGGCGTGGCAAAAAGTGGCATTTCGCCACAGCTACCGTCGGAGTGTATGCTGTTTTCGCGCTGGTTGTGCCGTTCGCGTCTATTCGTCCGGCATACACGCCACCTGCTGCACTGGCTGACCTGCCAGCGGACGTGAATCCGGTCTATGCACGCTATGGCGATATTGCGCTGGTTGGCTATCGGGTGGAAGATGCCCACTACGAACCCGGCGAACAGGTGCCGGTGACAGTTTACTGGGAGATACTGGAGCAATCTGAGCGTGATCTATCTGCGTTTTTGACGGCGCTTGACCCCGCTGGTGAAGCGATTGGCAAGGTAGATACTTACCCCGGCGGCGGCACGCTGACGACTTCCACGTGGGAACCGGGTGTTTACTATGCCGACACATATGGCATTCCACTGGACGAGGCGACGAACGGCCAGTTTGACCTGCGGATGCAGGTGGGGTGGTGGCACTACCCGACAGAGGATGTCCTTGACCCGGTAGACGCAAATGGCGACATGATTGAAGCGGTTATTCTGGATGTGGGCGGCTTTTCCGATGGTGGTTCGCCGCCGATACGCAATCCCTTCCAGCGGATGGCGAACTTTAACCGGCAGGTTATCCTGCACGGTTACGATATTGCGCCGAATAACCGAGATATGACACTCACATGGTCACGGGCCAGAAGTGTCACCGAAGATCTGACGGTATTCGTGCAGGTACTGGACGCAGACGGTAGCATCGTCGGGCAGGGCGATGCCCCACCCGCACTCTCAACGTCATACTGGGCACGCGGCGAGGTGGTGCAAACGCGCCATACCATGAACTACATCAATGAACTCGATACAGGTGAATATCAGGTGATTGTGGGCTGGTATCACCCCACAGAGGGGTACCGGCTCACGCTGCGCGGCGATAATGATACTGACAACGCCTACCCACTGGCGACTATCACCGTTCCGTGATGCAGTTCGATTCCAGCATGGGCAGTACAACGCGCTCATCCGGCAAAATCTCGTCACTGTCGCGCACCGGAATGCGCCCGGTTTCGTCGTAGAGGCCCACAGCAATCAACTCAATATCCTCGTTGGCCGGTAGCGTGTAGACCGTTTCCAGCGTCTGCCCTCTTCGCCACAGTGATGTGGGGTAATCTGGGATTGGCGGACGGTCGGCCTGTTCCACGATATTGCCGTTGCCGTCGAGACCATGCACAAATGTCGTGTAGTCACGGTCTGTGGTTTGTTCTGCGTGCCAGTACATTGTGATTGCCAGCGTGTCATCTACTTCTGTGATGGTACGGCATTGCAGGCTCAGTTGATTGTTGAAAATATAGTTCAGGCGTTGTTGTACATCTGGCTCTGGCAAATCCACATGAATCACCGTATCCAGCAGCACACGGTCGCTCCCATCTTCCAGCAATAACGGTTCTCCACTGTCGGCATCCACCATCTGCACCATGATGCGGGCTGCATGGGGTTGCGCGTAGTCAAACAGGCGCAGATCATGCGGGTCGGACGAGAATCTGTCTGGCGCATAAGTGTTCGTAAAGCCCCCACCGGGGAAGAACGGCTGGCTCACGGCCCATTGTTCCGTTACGCTCAGGTTAACGATCTGCACGATAGGGCGGTAGTGCGTGTCCGCAAGGTCACGCAGCGGCAACCAGTATAGTATCACTGGCAGTGTTTCGCTCTGCGAAATGATCGTGTCATTCAGGGTGTAGCCCATCAGCGCAATGTCATCGCCGAACTGAACGTATTGTTCGGTTTGCATGTAGGTGGGGGCATCCGGTGCGGATTGCAATCGGAACCACGACGTTTCCGGATCAATGTAGATGTAATTTACACTGGCGAACCCTACGATGATAACGGCGGGTAACAGTGCGGGCGCCAGCTTGACAGCTTGTGTGCCAGAGCGTACTGGACTTTCCACGCTACGTCCAGAAAGCCGCAGTAGACCCAGCACAATCACCAGCGAGGATAGTGTTAGCGTGGTGCCAATACGCTGCGGCCATGTCCCTGCATAGCGAACCTCGATTTCGTGTGTTCCTTCCGGCACATCCACGGTTATCATGCCTACATCGTCGCCGGGGTAGATGTCTGCACGTTCGCCGTTAAGGTTGACCTGCCAGCCGGGATAGTAAAACTGCCGGATGCGTACCGGGCGTGCCTCGCGCGTGGTAACAGTAAATGTGTCTGTATCAATCAGTTCGAAGCCGTCCACGCGGTCATAGGGGTAAATCTGCGTGGGATTGCTTACATAGTCATCAACCTCTGGCGGCAGGTCATACGGAGTGCGGTTGCCCCAGCGCGGATTGAACTCATTGTAGCTGGTGGTGCCCCATGTGTATGTCTCTGCTTCAAAGCGCATTTCTGCCGTTGCCGATTGATTGCTGTAATCCAGAATGGGCTGTGATGGATACACAAACGGCAGTTTCGTCAGTACAAATACGGTAACAATTGCATATGCAGCAGTCAGCCGAAAACGCTCCGGCAACCACAGTACACTGGCCCCCCCGCCGATAGCAATCAGCACCGTGCCCACACGCAGCACCCGCGCCGGGAACCGAATCTGCTGAAAGTAAGGAATTGTCAACCACACTGGCAGAG
>JBCCQC010000385.1:0-5105 GCA_039024535.1 Chloroflexota bacterium | reverse complement strand
TGTGGTGTGTGCAATAATTGATGAAAACTGTATGGTATAGAATGAAGCAATTCCGGAAGGTTCGCACCTGATGAGTGGCAAACAACCCCAGACGACATCCACCATAACATGCCCCAACTGCCAGTCAGAGATTTCATCAAGGGCAATCGTATGCAAGTTCTGTGGCACGCTTATCAAGCAGATTAGCGGCAGCGCAACAAAAACGATGATTATCAACCGCCCGGAAGAGAACCCGCTGCCCGACGATGACATCAGCACGCCGGGGGGCACCAGCCGCTTTAGCGAGGGGTCTTTGTTGTATTTTTCTGTGGAGCGTGTGAACTCCCCGATTGCACGCTATGTGCGGATTGATCCGTTTGTGATCGGGCGTGAGGAAACCGCCAAGCTGAATAATGAAGACCTGAACCTGACCCCGTATAATGCTGCTGATCGGGGTGTTTCGAGGCGACATGCACAGGTTTATTTCCTCAATGGCAAGGTCTACATAGAAGATCTTAAAAGCTCTAACGGTACGTTCCTCAACGGCGACGAACTGGAACCGGGGAAGCCTTACCAGTTACGTGACGGCGACGAATTGATGCTCGGTCGTATGCTGGTGTGGGTTAACTTCTAGGGGCGGCGGCAGTTCTCCAGTGAGCATTACAATACATTAACGAACCATTGACACGCCCCACGTTCATTGTGGTAAAATCATGCCAGTATTGGGATGTAGATTTACTGGTATGGGGTGCGACGATGATTAAACAGGAAGAACTGGCCGATGGTATTGTGCAGATTCACTGCCGGGGTGTACTGGACACCAGCGCATGGCAGGGCGTGCGGGAAACTGTGCGTGTGCGTGCAGTTGAAAGACACGCGCCGCTGTATGTGCTGCTGAACTTGCGTCCGATCACCACGGTAGACCCGATTGCGTTTGGTGAGCTTGTTACTGCAACGGTATTCAATGATACTGCCCTGACAGTTATGGTGGCCCGCCGTGCGCACATCCACATGGTGCGGGAAATCATCAGCACCTACCCCGATAGAGACCACCTGCAACTGCGGGTGTTGCCGCGCCTTGACGAAGCCCTGCAAGCCCTGCTGGATAGACAGGCGCTTGACCGAATGCAGGGGGTGAATCGGTTCGGCCATTGATGCCGTAGCCGTACCGGTGGGTGCATTACATGGCGCCACGACGCAATTTATGGCACACTGCTGCCATTAATGGCAACAGAACCAGAGACAGAAGCTATGCGTCGTTTGCAAGTCATTTTTATTCTGTTTGTATTGTGTTTTATGGTGCCTGTGCCCGCAGCCGCGCAGGATCCAACCCCAGCCCCGCTGAACCTTGCGACCAATACCCCGCGCCCGGCAACCCCTGCTGCTGTCGATCAGTACGCTTTGCGGCTGTGGTCATCGGCAGACCTTGTTCGGTTGCTGGATGACCAACTGCGACAGTTAGAGATCAACGAGGGTGATGCGGCCACATTCACAGCGCAACTGGCCCTGTATGAACTTGAGGAGCGCTTCCCGGCTACATTTGATGATGCAGATACCCAGGAACGGCTGTTGCCCCTGTTGCTGAACGCGCCCCCCGGTGCGGTTGATGCCCGCCCGATTGTGCGGCCCTACGTTGCGCGGCTGATGACACGTAACCGCGATGTGTTTTTGCCTTCCCTGACGGCGACCTATAACGTGGGTGCATTTGAGGTGATTGCGCAGCCGGTAGCAGCAACGCCACTGAGCGACAATGATGTTATTCTGCGGATTAATGATACGAACAGCGGCTACCAGGATGTTGTGTTCGGGCGATTTACAGAAACAGATGTGACGGTTCTGCCTGCCTCCCCGGATTACCCGGCGGCACCCTTTAACGATGCGACAGCGGTTGAACTGCTGCGTGTGGATGACATCAACGGCAACGGCTCTGAGGAGTTTGCTGTGGCGATCACACGCGAGGGCAGACTGAACCGGGAGGTGTATGTGTATGGTGTGCGCGGTGATGAAGCGTTCGAATTGACAATCCCGCCGGAGCAAATGCTGGCAACGGGAGCGCCACAGTGGGAGGATGGGCAGTTCATTGTTACCGAGCGGCGTTTGCAGGCCGATTCATTCTGGCGATGTGCCGAGCAACGCCGCGTCCTGTGGGCATGGGGCAACAACACATTTTTCCCGCAGCCACAGAGTGTATTTACTGCCGGGGATGCGCTGGCGTGCCAGTTAGACGCGCAGGGCAATGTGTTCACGCTGGCCCCGGCAGAGTCTATTACGCGATTGGAGCCGTTGATTGCCGGTGAGGAACCTGATGATACGGTGACACGGGTAAATATGGTGCTGGCGATGCTGCATCTGCTGAATGGGCAGCCAAATGAGGCGGTACAGTATGCTACTGTAGTGATTGAAAACACACCGGATGGCTCTGCACGGGCGGCGCAGGCACAGGAATTGCTGGCAGCCGTGGGGCAACAGGACATTTCGCCATTGACAGTGTGCAGTGCCCTCACCCTATCCGAGCCGTATGCGGTATGTGATGTGGAAGCAGTGACGGCACGGGTGCTGGCAGACCCGTTCAATACTACGGAACCCATTGATGCGCAGCTTGATGCACGGCGCATTCCGCATGGGCAGGTGATTACATTGCAGCAGGTTGGGCGGCGCAGTCGTCCGGCGGCGTTTTTGCTGCTGGGTGAGGGGCTGTGGATCGCGTTCAACGAAGCCGATGGTAGCTACACTGCGGAAGTGATTGACCCACCGGAGGGTGTGGAAACCGAGATTATTGCACCGGCCAGCACCATCGACCGGGACAATATGCTGTTTTTGCTGTTCGAAAGCGATGACCGCACTGCCGTTATTACCGCGCTGGACAGCCTTGAAGCAAACCCGGCCCTTGCGACCCTGCCACCGGACTTGCAGTTTTTGCGTGCGATGGCGAATGACTTTGCCGGGAACCGCCAGATTGCGCGCCAGCAGTATTATGACCTGTGGCAGAGCGATGTGGGTGGGGTGTGGGGGCAGTTCGCGGCACGGCACCTGGAACGGCGATGAAACGGCGACTTCGCAGGCTGCGGTGGGGGTTGGCAGTGCTGGCCGTGGGGATTTTGCTGCTGTGTTTTACACCGCTTTCGTTGGGGCGTGGTGGCACGGCCTGCGGCCCTAACATGGGTGACCTGTATCGTTTTGTGCAGGACACGGTGAGCATCTGGCGGGGGCAGGATGGGCTGGCGGTTTACTCGTTCGGGGTTGCGTGCCGCCAGCATGATAATTGCTATGCCCGTGCTGCTGAGCCACGCCGCAACTGTGATAACACCTTTCTGACGAACATGACTGCCGTCTGCGATGAGGGGCAGCAGGGGTATTCGCGGCGCTATTGCCTGCTGATTGCGCGGTCGTTTTATGACAGGTGCGGGTGTTCGGGTGGGTGGCGTATGATTCGAATGCTGCGCGGCGTGGGCCGTGATAAGATCAGAAATGAACGGACATGGAGGCTGATGACATGGTAGACGCCAGTACCACCCAACAGGGGATTCCTGTGGAGCAATACATCCTGCTGGATGAGGATAAGTTCTACGAAGTGGTTGACGGCAGAATCGTGGAGGGCGAAGTGACCGCAGGGTTCAATCATCTTCTGGTGAGCGATAATCTGTATGACATGGTGAAACACCATGTGAGAAAAAACAGGCTCGGATACTTCTTTACTGATGGGTTGAACTGCATTCTGGAACGTGACGCAGATGGAAATGTATTGCGGTCACGTATCCCTGATCTCTGCTTCATCAGTCTGGATGCTATGCCTGCAAACTTTGATAGGAATCTACCATTCCCTGGTGCGCCGACACTTGCCGTTGAAGTTGTTTCTCCGAGTGAACGATCAGGAAATATTGAGGACAAGATAGATGATTATCTTCGGGCTGGTACAGAGCAGGTCTGGGTAATTCAACCCTCCACACAGCGCCTGTATCAGCATATTACCGGCGAAGATAGTATTCGCGTTTATAGCATAGACGATGTGCTGACTGCTCCAACACTGTTTGACGATCTGAAAATTCCTGTCGCCGCGCTGTTCGCAGACGACCTCTAACGCATTTCCGGCGGTTGCAGGGCTGCGTCTAACCCGCTGCTTATTTCGCCTCTGTACAATATGAAACGATAGAGA
Source organism: Chloroflexota bacterium (assembly GCA_039024535.1). Lineage (GTDB taxonomy): Bacteria > Chloroflexota > Anaerolineae > Aggregatilineales > Phototrophicaceae > DAOTTY01. The sequence continues at coordinate 973 of JBCCQC010000385.1, read as the reverse complement.
CCATGTGATTGAAAGGTAAGCGCACGCACATGTGGCGATATATTGGCCTCGCGCTGGTGGGGATTGTGGTGGTTGTATCTGGCTTTAGCCTGCTGGATGTGAGCGGTGGTGGTGACGTGGGTGCGGCTGCTGTGCTGGAAAGTGCCGAGATCAGCACAGATAACTACCGCGCCGTTGATAACCCCAACTATGAGTGGAACTTCCCGGCAGACCACGGCCCCCATGAAGATTACCTCACGGAGTGGTGGTATTACACCGGCAACGTCGCAACTGAAGATGGGCGGCGCTTTGGCTTCCAGTTTACGGTTTTCCGGCGGGCGATTTTGCCAGATGAACCCGAACAGGACTCCGAGTGGCGCAGCCGCCAGATTTACAACGGTCATGTGACCATCAGCGACTTTGAGACGGAGGTATTTTTCAAAGAGGAGCGGTTCGGGCGCGGGGCGGCAGGGCTGGCCGGTGCCACGGCAGACCCGCGTTACCGGGTGTGGCTGGAAGACTGGGAAGTGATTGCCCTGAACGATGATGCGACAGAAATACGCATGACGGCCACTGTGGAAGATGCTGCCTTTGACCTCACGCTGACACGTGTTAAGCCGATTGTTTTGCAGGGCGAAGATAGAAACGGCCTCAGCTCCAAGGGTGGGGAAGCCAGCAACGCCAGCTACTACTATTCGATTACCCGTATGGAGACGGCTGGTACGATCACGATTGAGGGAACCACCTATGACGTGAGCGGTTTGTCGTGGATGGATCATGAATTCAGTACCGGCGCGTTGCCAGAGGGCACACGGGGCTGGGACTGGTTCGGGCTGATCTTTGATGACACTACAGAGGTGATGCTGGCGCAGGTTCGGGCAGAGGAAGGGGCTGGCGAGGGCACCATGTTCGGCATGTTTGTTGACGAGAACAGCGAATCTTATTATCTGCCGGTGGGGGCCTTCCAGATGGAACCGCTGGATAGCTGGACAAG
>JBCCQC010000384.1:0-5122 GCA_039024535.1 Chloroflexota bacterium | reverse complement strand
CACCCGTCCCGGCAGTGAAAGCGCCGAGTAACCCGCCGGTCAATGTAGATGCACGGGGCACGGTGGATGCCTTCCGGCTGAATGTGCGGGCGGCCCCGGTGACCAGTGCTGCCGTCGTGACAAAAATTGAGCGCGACGAGACGTATCCCATTATCGGGCGCAATGCGGATGACTCGTGGTGGCAGGTGGATGTCAATGGCACGGTGGGCTGGGTGTTTGCAGACTTTTTGATTGCCACGAATACGGTGGGTGTGCCTGTGACCAGTACCAGCGGTGCCCCGGCAGCCCCGGCCACGACGACCGGGTTAACGCTCACGGCCAGCGGCACGGTGAACCTGCGCAGCATACCGGGGCGCAGCGGGGCCGTACTCGGCCTGATGCCGTTCGGGGCTTCTGCGGAGATTGTGGGGCGCAATAGCACCGGCACATGGGTGCAGGTGAACTACAATGGCACGGTGGCATGGGTGAGCCGTGGGTTTGTGAATCTGCCGGTGCCGGTGGAGGATTTGCCCGTTACGAATTGATGTGTGTGCGTCGGGCGAGCTAAACCCCACGGACAGAGCAGGCCCCTACATACAGCGGTTTTGAGAAAGATTAAAGCGAAACCTTATGTATTCGCCCTGTAGCGTGCAAATCCTATTCCACCAGATCATCACCACGCACATTTGCATTCAGGAAGGCCACGCCCTGTAGCCATGCATCACGGCTGGGCCCTGCTTCGGTGATGTCCTGCACGAAAGCGTGGCCCACGCCGTCATACACTGTGATTTCGCTCGGGATTTTGAGCGCCTGCAATGATGCCTCGAACTGATCGACAGTTTCCAGCGAGATGGTAGCGTCTTCTGCCCCGAAAATGCCCAGCACTGCCGTACTGGTACCTGCCAGTGGACTGAGCGCGTCTTCTGTTCCGGGCTGGTTGCCGCCGTAATAGGTGAGGATTCCGGCGATTTCGTCGGCGTGGCGTAACCCCACTACCACGGACTGCCGCCCACCGAAGCAAAAGCCCATAATGCCGACCTGCGCCGGGTTCACGGTTTCCAGCCCGGTCAGGTAATCGAAAAAGGCGTCCATATCCGCATTGATGTCAGGTTCCGGGTAGGTCAGGTTCATGTAGAGTGCGCCGGGGACGCTGTTGGTAACGCGCCCACGATAGGCATCGACGGCCAGCACCACATAACCTTCGTCTGCCAGTGCATCGGCCTTTGTGATGATTTCTGGACGCAGGCCCCACCACTCGTGAATCATCATCACTGCGGGGAACGGCCCTTCGCCTTCGGGTTCGGCGAGGTAGGCGTTGATGGTCTGCCCGTTGGCGTCGATTTCGATGTTCGTCAGGTCTGCGGAGTTTGTACCGGCGTTCACGTCGTATTCCACATAGGCATACCCGCTTAACATGACCAGCAGGAAGGTGCCCAGCACGACGACCAGTATTTGTGCGGCTCGGTTTTTCACAATGTTCTCTCCTCGTAATACAGTAAATCCGTTTCAATGGTCGTATCAGGGCGTGGCGTTGTCAACGGGGAGGGTATACGATATTGTTCGGCTACACTGAAAGGAACATCTGTGCCAAACGGCGGCCCTACACCGGATTGCGTTCATTGCAAATTTTTCACGGGGAATCCATCCACACCCGGCCCCTACCGGTGTGACCTGCATCGCATCAGTCTACCCGTGCCAATAAGAGCATTCTGTGCGGGATACATTGACCCGGAACCGAACGAAGATGGTGACTGGCTCGACCAGAAACTTGACCGCGATACGCTGAAACTCAGCATGATGTACATATGGATGGGGTATACCGATGTGAAGGACAGAGAAGCCAGAGGAATCAGGGCACCGTTCGAGCATTTTGAGTTTGCACGTATTCAGGATTACACAAACTGGACACGAGAAGATTTCTTCGAGGCGGTTGCTGCGCTCTCTGATAAATTGCTCGGTCAGTAGCGCCGCTTGACCCACATTTTATGGCCGACCGCGTAATTTTTGCGCTCTGATCTGGTGAAATTTCATCGTGTATCCCTGCACGGCTCACCCCATACATTCAATTGTCGGAGGGAGACTCGCGGCGGAACAGTTACAAACCTGACGACGCAGGTAGATCTTGCATACCTGTAATATATCTAAATATTTTGCAATCTACCTTACAGAACATAGAAAGTAAATTACCTAAGCTAACGTCCATCATATCGTTATGTAAGGCAGGACAATACAATGCCCTTCACAATTCATGAAGAACTGGATGGACGTGCTGTTGTGATAACCTACAGTATGCCACATACAGCCGCAGACATCGCGGAATCTTTCCCGCATATTCTGGCATATCGAGACGACCATCTTGTTAAGTACCTCATCGCAAACTCATCCGCTATCACAGAGTATGCCTTCAATGAGATGGTAGAGGCTATGGCGATGGTCAGGGGCACCGGGCCGGGTACGCTGAACGACCCACAGATGCCAGTTGTTATGGTGGCTACCCATAGCATGATTCGCCTGAGTGCAGAAGCCGCTGGACAGGCACAGTACAGTGGCAAACAGACACCTATCTTCGCCACGATGGACGAAGCACGGGATTACGTGAAATCAAAGCTCGGTGTCGCCTGATCCCACAACCATGGCAACAGTCATTACTGGCGGTTAGCCTTGTGACCCTCTAAACAACAGAGTATCCTTCCGGCGCGAAGTGGGTAAACAGAGAGAGCCGTCTTTAACTATGCGCTACCGTATCCGCAACAACGCGCCGGATGTCCTCATCGGGATTTTGCTGTTTGTGCTGCCGCTGATGATTTTTTTCCCGCAAACACTGGGTGGCAGGACACTTATCCCGGCGGAGAACCTGTATCAGTTCGAGCCGTACATCACCTACCGCGAGGTGGTTGGCGCACCGGAAATCCCCCACAATCATCTCGTCAGTGACCTGATTTTCCAGAATTACCAGTGGAAGTCGTTCATCCGGCAGAGCATTGACGCTGGCGAGGTGCCGCTGTGGAACCCGCATCAGTTCGCGGGGATTCCGTTTATGGCGGCGGGGCAACCGTCCACGCTGTACCCGCTGAACGCGATTTACTACACGCTGCCGCTGGAAACTGCGTATGGCTGGTTTACGGTGGTAAACCTGTGGCTGGCCGGACTGATGATGTATATGTACCTGCGCGGATTGCGACTGGTTCGGGCTTCGGCGTTGATTGGCGCGATTACCTATGAACTGTGAGGCTTCTTCGTGGCGAGTGCGGTTTTCCCGATGATGCTGGGGGCGGTGGTGTGGCTGCCGCTGCTGCTGCTTATGGTGGAGTTTATATTGCGGCAGCGGCAGGCTTTCGGGCGTCCGGCGGTGATCCCGTGGATTGTGATTGGCGCGGCGGCGCTGGGCATGAACATACTGGCGGGGCACGTCGAAATCACCTACTACACGATTTTGATTGTAGCGTATTACGGGCTGGTGCGGACTGCTCACGGATACTGGACGGGGCGGCGACAGTATGCGGCGCTGCGCACATGGGGTAAGCGGCTCGGCTACCTGGCGGCGATGGGGGTGCTTGGGCTGGCACTGGGCGCGGTTCAGTTTATCCCGCTGTTTGAACTGGTGAACACGAACTGGCGTGCGGAGGGCAAAAGCTACGCCGAAACCATCGAGTTTGCGCACCCGGCACGAGATGTGCTGCTGTTTGCCATGCCGAAGTTCTATGGCAGTCCGGCAGATCACGAGGTGATGGACGTGTTCGAGATGGCATGGGTGCCGATTGACTTCACAAATCCCGACGGGGTGCGCAAAACCAACACCGAATGGGGCATCAAGAATTATATTGAAGGCGTGGTGTATCTGGGTATTCTGCCGCTGGTGCTGGCGGTGTATGCGCTGGTGGATGGGTGGGTGTCACGTGGGCGACCCGGTGGGTCGCCCCTACCGCCATACAAAATGTTGTATGCCGTGCTGGGCCTGCTGTCGTTGACGTTTATGTTCGGGCTGCCGACGTATGCGCTGTTGTACTATGGCCTGCCGGGGCTGAACCAATCGCATACGCCGTTCCGCTGGATTTATGGGTTGACGCTGAGTGTGGCAGTACTGGCGGCGTTCGGGTTTGAGGCGCTGACGAAAGTGAGTGCGCCGCGTATCAAGCTGGTGTTTGCGTTCGTGACGAGTGTGAGCGCGGGCCTGCTTTTTGCCGGACTCGGCATGGGATACCTGCTGTATTACACACTGGAACCACAGATTGAGGGCGTGTTCCGGTCGCTGGCACTGGCAGACCGTGCGTTCCCCGATACGCAGACGTTTTATAGCCATGTGAATGACAGCTTGTTCGGGCTCGCCATGATGCTGTTGATGACCGGCGTGACGTTCTGGCTGATGCTGTATGCGGTTCACTGGCGGCGCAAACGCAATAAATTCCACGCGAAGAAAGACTTTTACGGTGGGCGGCGCGGCCTGTGGGCGTGGATTCGCCCCGGCTGGATGGATGTGGCGGTAATGACGGCGGTGATGCTGGTGGCAATGGATTTGATAGCCGCGCACCGCGATTTTAACCCGGCCAGTGACCCGGCCCTGCTCGAATTTACGCCGCCGGTGGTGGAGTGGTTGCAGGGGCAGGAGGGTGACTGGCGTTACCTCACACTGGACGACCCGGCGCAGCCGCCGATACTCCCGGCAAATGTAACCTGGCGCTATGGGCTGGACGATGTGCGCGGCTACGAGAGCATTATCCCGAAGCAGTACGTAGATTATATGCGCGAACTGTACCCGCAGGTGCAACTGGACTTTAACCGCATTGCGCCGCTGTATACGACGTATGAAAACGTGGCCGGATTCGAGGATTTTGACTTCCGGGAGGCGCTGACGGATGACCGTTTGCATCTGTTGAACGTGCGCTATGTGATTTCGCACCGAACCACGGACATCAGCGATGTAGACGGGTATACGCTGGCGTATGAGGATGAGGCCGTGCGCGTGTGGGAAAATGCGAATGCGGTTCCGCGTGCGTATGTGGTTTCTGCTGAAAATCTGTCTGATTCCGACGATGTAGGGACGGCATTCTTGCCGTCCGTTGTGGGGGCGGACGCGGAGAACCGCGTCCCTACAGCGATGGCACCAGTTGAAGTATCAAGTGATGAATCTCGCAGGATGACGTTG
>JBCCQC010000383.1:0-5126 GCA_039024535.1 Chloroflexota bacterium | reverse complement strand
TAGATGTAGTGCTGACCAATAAACTGTATGTGTGGAACGATACCAACCAGTGGATGCAGAACGACTTCTGGTGGGAGGCACAGGATGGTTCTCGTGTGATGGCTGTCATCCCACCAGGGCACTTTATTGGTTTTGTAGACCCCGACCACATGGACACCTACTGGAAAGCCTTCTCCGATAAAGATACCGTGGGAGAAACCATCTACACCTATGGCTGGGGCGATGGCGGTGGCGGTGTAGACCCGGAAATGATCGAGTGTGCTATGCGTTACCAGAATTTTCCCGGCCTGGTGCGGTCACAGTTCAGCCACCCGGAAGATACACTGCTGCGCATTGCGGAACTCGCACAGCATGAGGATCTACCTGTGTGGCGCGATGAACTGTACCTGGAAACGCACCGTGGCACTTACACCAGCAAGGGCTGGCTGAAGAAGCACAACCGCCAGTCGGAGGTTATGCTCCAGCAGGTGGAGGCCATTGCAGCCTTCGCATGGTTAAATGGGCAGGAATACCCTGAAGCCAAACTCGACCATGCATGGAAAATCCTGCTGAACACACAGTTCCACGATGCTCTGCCGGGTACACATATCACAGAGGTGTACCACTACCTGCTGGACGAATACGAGGCTCTGTACGGTATTGCAAGGGTGGTGCGGGCACAGGCCGGCCCGGCAATTTTCGGCAAGCATGGTGATAATCTGCTTATCTTCAATCCATCACCGCAGCCCCGCACGGGCGTAGTATCCTTCCCGGCGAATGCTATGGTGGAGATGGATGCACCAGCATTGCCATATCAGACGGTCACAAATCTGAATGGGACAAAATCTGTGCTGCTGCACATGGTAGATGCCCCGCTGCCTTCGATGGGCTACACCGTACTGCCGCTGTCCGCCTCCCCGGAAGTTTCCGAAGAAACAGCGGTGTTCGTCTCAGAAAATCTGCTGGAGAATGCCTACCTGCGTGCCGAATTTGATCCCAACGGTGAGCTTATATCGCTGTGGGACAAAGAAGCACAGCGCGAGGTGATAGCAGAGAACCAGCGGGGAAATCGGTTCCAGCTTTACGAAGACCGCCCCGGCAGATACGACGCATGGGATATTGTCGCCAGCTATGTAGAGCACGAGCTTATCCTGAGCGACACCGCCACGCTGACTGTCGATGAACAGGGGCCACTGCGTGCCTCATTGCGGCTGGTGCGTGCCTTTTACAACTCGACCATCACACAGCGCATTTCCCTCTCGGCGGAATCGCGTGCGTTGACCTTCGAGACAGAGGTGGACTGGCATGAACGCCAGCGGCTGCTTAAGGTTGGCTTCCCGGTAAACATCAATGCCCACACCGCTACCTATGATATGGCCTATGGCACGATTGAGCGGGCTACCCACCGTAACACTGACCACGACCGGGCGCGTTTTGAGGTGCCTGCACACTGGTGGATGGATGTGAGCGAACATGACTATGGGGTGGCGTTGCTTAACGACAGTAAATATGGTCATGAGGCCAACCATGAGTGGATGCGGCTGACACTGCTGAAAGGCTCCATCTCGCCAGACCCGGAAGCCGATTTAGGCACACATTATTTCACCTATGCGCTGTACCCGCACGTGGGTGACTGGCGTGACGGGAAAGTCATCGGGGCAGCAACCGCACTGAACGTGCCGCTATACGTTCGCAAAACCGCTCTGCCACCACAAACACACACGTTCATCACCTGCGATGCGGACAATGTCTCAATCGAGGCGGTGAAACGCTCTGAAGATGGCAAACGCCTCATCATAAGGCTGGTGGAGCGGTACAACCAGCGTACCCACACGATGCTGCGGTTCCATAAGCCCATCACGCGGGTAAGTATGTGTGATCTGATGGAAAACGAAGAAGCGGTGCTGGCTCATGACGGCAACACAGTAGAGATTACGCTTAAGCCGTGTGAAATCGCAACCCTCGCGCTGGAATAATGGATGGGCGACAAACGTCGCCCAGACAGCGTTTAGCGCATGTAGTCCATTACCATCACGCGGGTGCTGGCGGGGATGTCATCCGGGGTCAGGTCTACTTCGTAGCCAAACGCAAAATCCACATCGGCATCATCGAAATAATCCAGAAATGATTGTATCCAGTAGCCATCGCGTGGCCGCCATGTAAGCGTGCGGAAGTGCATGGGTACGATCAGTTTCGGCTGTATTTCTTCCTTCAGGGCAGGTACCAGATCATTCAACCGGATGGTGGGCACATCGCCAGTGAGGGCGAGCAGTACGTCCGTGTTTTTCAGGAAGTCCTTCTGCGCCTGTGTGAACGGGTTGCCAATATCGCCCATATGCGCCACCCTGATGCCATCCACCTCAAAGCGGTACATCGCGTTCTGTCCTGGCGCATGATAGGGGTGTTCTTCCATCTCTTTTGTGATGGTTGTTGTGAAAGTAATGCCTTTCACTTCTCGTTTGCCACCCTGTTTTTCAACCTCCAGTGCATTGACCTGAACCGGGTCGCCCGGAATGAGATCTGTGCGGCAGTGGTAGGCGTCATCCCCGGAGGAGGCAATGGCAATATCTGCCGGTTCGGTAAACGGCGGGTATCCCGCAAGGTCGGGGGAGTAGGGGTCGGTCACGATTGAGGTGCCATTTGCTGTGGTAATCCGAAATGCGGCGTGACCATACCATTTCAATTTCATTTTTAAATGCCTTTCATTGCAATGTGTGAGGTTAAACCACCTGTTCCAGTATCATGAACTTACCCGGATTCCAGCTATGGCAAACGATGTACAGCCTGCCATCATACACATGCCACACGGCGTTGTGCATACGCTGTGCGCGTTCTACGCCGAAGTCTTCTTTCGTGCGAATTATCGATAAAATCTCGAACGTCTCCGCGTCAATGACAAAGAGGGGCGCAGGGCGTTGCTTTTCCTCGTCCACATCATACAGGCAGGCGATCACACCCAGCCAGCGCCCCTGCCATTCGATTAAATCAAGGTTACATAGCCACGCATTATAGGGCAGGTGATGCGATGCCACAAACGTACCGTCCAGAGCATGTACCTGCAAGCGCGAGTTCCAACGATCTGCAATAATCAAATGTTTGCCATCTGGCGCGAGTGCTAGCCCGTGCGCCGTGCGGAATTTACCGTTTTCGGTGCGGTCTTCTGTGTGCCCGCCGAAGATGTGCTCCCACATTTTACTGTGAACATCGGCCACAGAGATATAGTCCGCTGCATAGCCATCTGCAACGTACAGCCTATCCCCGATGAGCAGCGCATCAGTAGGCCTGTAGGCGGTTTCTGGATCATCGTAGGGGGGCAGGGTGGGGCGTGCGAGTGTGAAAGACAGTTCGCCATCCAGTGTCATCACCACGACAAGCCCATGCTCGTTTGCTGTGAAAATCAGGTGTTCTTCGCCATTTATGGTGGCGATGCGCGTGCTGTGAAAGTTCATTGCACGGTACACATCGGCAACGGAAATCACGGTTTGCTGCTGCATGTCTGCGCTGATGCGAACAATCCCCACACCCGGCAGGGCATAGTACATGCTGCCGTCTGCTGCTGTGGCAAAGCCCGTGTGCAGGTCAATTTCGTGGTCGCGTGCGCCGTCTGGCAATACGTCAAGGTCTTCGCGCAGCGTAAATGCAAAGGGTTGTGTGCCACTGGATGGCGTCATAACTGCTCCTTGGGCGTGTGGAGGGCAGAGTGTGCTACGCCCTCAACAGAATAAGGCCCTATCCGCAGGTGCGAGGTAGGGGCATAACATGCCCCTGCACAGACCAGCCACCTGTTTTTCAGATAAGTTCCCGACTATTTTAACCGATTACCACGTCTTCTGGGGGAGTGGTTCAACCGGGTTGTTTGCCACGTTTTCGCCACGGCACAGCCACATCCTGTGGGTTTCGTTGCCTCTGGCTTTGGGGTTAAACTTCATATCCATCGCAAAGTAGCGCATGGTATAACCGGCGCGGCGGCGCGGGCTGGTGTTGGCCTCTGCCCCGTGGATGATGCGTCCATCGTGCAGGGAGGCATACCCCGGTTCCCGCTCAAAGTAGACGGCCTTGCTCTCGTCAATCTGGTTGGCCTTGATTTCGCTGCCGAAGGTGTTGTTGGCTTTGTCTACGGCTTCATAATCGGAGAAGCCGCCGCTGTGCGTACCGGGGATCACGCGCATACAGCCGTTTTCGCGGTCAACTTTGTCAATCGCCAGCCACACAGTTACAATCTGATCCATACGATCAAGGCGGCCTTTCCAGTAGGAGCTGTCTTCGTGCCACGGGGTCGCACGTCCCACAAACGGCTCCTTGGCAATAAAGTGGCTTGACCACAGGCCAATGTTCGGGCCAATCAGCGGCTCTACAATGTCGAGCACTTCATCGGCCATCAGGAACTCAAACAGGCGTGGGTCGTTGAAGTGTGGTTTATCGAGTTCATCGGTGCGCTTGCCTTCACCCACACCGGCAGCCATCTCTTCGAAGATAGCGTCGAGGCGTGCGAATTTCTCCGGTGCAAACAGTGGCTGGTCAAACAGAATATAGCCATCTGTGTGGTATTGCTGTACGGTGGCTTCATCAATGCGGAAGTTAGCCATGCTGGGTTTCTCCTGGGGTTTACGACCACACAGGGCAGCGGCTGGCAGCATGTCTGTGTAGTCTCATAAACGATTAATTTGAATGGTGTTGTCACTATACGCCATGAAACCGTACACTGTCTTGTGAATAATCAACAAATTATTGTGCTATTTTGACATCCGGTAATAACTATGGAACTGCACGCAGCGAACATCATTGATGCCAGCGTTGAGGGGCATTATGGCTTTTTCCCGATTGTGGATCAGATTTCTACACGGTTGCACTACCACGATTTCTTCGAGATATTTCTGATTGCAAAAGGGACGATAAATCACCACGTTAATGGAGAAACGGTGCTGCTATCGGAGGGGCATCTTGTGTTCATTCGCCCGGCAGATACTCATTGCTTCAGCCAGCACGAACGTCAGAATTGTGAACTATTAAACATAGCGTTTTTGCAGGCAACCCAGCGTGATGTATGCGTGTTCCTGGATGAGGGCAGTCATCATCATCTACATCATCGTTGATGTTTGCTGCCGACAACGGATCTTGGCTGCTCGTCATTCCCTCTAACGGACCGC
>JBCCQC010000382.1:0-5128 GCA_039024535.1 Chloroflexota bacterium | reverse complement strand
TGTCCTGCCGGGGATGGCTTCTTTGAGGGCCAGCAAACTGCTCACCAGCGTGACATCGGGCTGTATTTCTTCAAGGATGTTCGGTTCCAGCAGCAGGTTATCGAGGCCAATCTTTTTGATGGCGTCCTGCTGCATGACCTGCACGACCGAATGCGGGAAGTAGTTGCGAATATCGCCCAGCCAGCGGCTGACGGTGGGGGCACTGTCTTCCATACCACCGTGACGGCTATCACTTTCGCTGCGCTGTCCACGGCGCGGCTTGCGACCGAGTGCCCGCGTTTGCATACCGGCCCCTTTGCCGCCGCCACGCCCGTAAAGGGCCGTCAGTGTTTTATCTATTTCCTGGTCACGCTGGTTCAGGCCCTGGTTCACGCCCCCCCCCAGCATCAGCCGCCAGCGGCGCAGGCGTTCCTGTTCTTCCGGGCTGCGTTCGTCGCTAATCATCGGTTGTGTCCTCGTCATCGGTATCTCGTCCCAGGAACATATCCAGCATCGGGTTCACGGATGCCGCACGTTCCTCGTCAATTTCGATTTTCTGCTGTACTACCGTCCGGCGTGCCCCCGGCTGGCTGACAATGCCGCCTATGCGGTTCACTTCGGACTCTGTAAACGATGCAAACGTCCGGCGCAGCAGGGGCAGCAGCGCCTCGAAGCGGTCGTTATCCAGCGTGACTATCCAGCGGTCAATTACCGGCAGCAGTTCATCGTGGTGCAGCAAAATCAGGCCGCTGCCATCGAGGAAGCCCTGCAACCACGCGGCGGCTTTCGCTGGCTGTGCAATGCGACCGAGTACGAGGCGCATCTGGCCCACGGTTTCATCGGGGGTCATTTCGCCCACTTCTACCAGCAGGCGGCAGGCCCTGCCCCGGATGAGGCTGTGAGCTGTTTCCTGCGTTGTGATGTTGTGCAGCACCCGGTACCACTGCTTGATGTAGGACGGGTCGTTGATGAGCATGACGGCTTCGTGGAAGGCAAGCAGCGCGTAAAACATCTCGCGGGCGGCATCGTCATTGACGGCGGTTACTTCAACCGAAAGGCCAATGCAGGTGCGTGTGATGATGCTGTCGATAATTGGATGTACCATGTTCACATCCGTGGAGCGAATGTCACCGTACACGTATACCTCTGCAAGGGAGGGGAGAGCGTTCATCAGTATTTTTACATCGCCGCTCAGTGCGACGCGATCCCCCAGATTTTTGACCACATGGCGCACGGCCCCCGGCAAATGCGCGAGGATGGCAAGGTTCACCATGTGGGTCAGTTCTTCAATTTGCTCGGTTTCGTTGGCGGTGTGCAGGGCAAATTCTGTGGCGGCCTCTTCGATGGTGCTGCCCCATGCACTTTTTTCGATCAACTGGATGGTATATTCTGGCTCCCAGCACACCGACCAGTATTCCTGGAAGGTGCCGGGGGTGTCATAGTCTATATCTTCTTTTACGCCCCACGGCACATGCAACAGCCGCAGCCGGTGCAGCAACTGGCTGCGTTCCAGATGCTCTGGCGTGCGTAAATCCAGCTTGAGCATTGTTTCTGTGGCAGACTGCCGCAGCCGCAGCCGCTTTTGTTCGATGTTCAGGTCGTGTTGCAGGGGCACCATCGGGATTCCCGGCGGCACGGTGCCCATTAAGTCACCGATGATGAGTTTTTCTGCGACGAGGTTCATGGGTACGTTATTGCCCCCGGCCATCACCGTCAACGCCGCCTCGTTAAATTCCTCAAGGCCGGGGACGGGACGCCCACGGATGGCGGCGAGTGTTTCTGCAAGGCGCACGGCATCAATTACCTGCGCGGTGGAGGCATCCAGGCGTTCTTCGCGCAGCAGGTGAGCTACTTTCGTCAGCCAGCCCACGGCCAGTTGTTCCTCGGTCGTCCACAGGTAGTGATACCACCCTGGCGAGTGAATCCCCGCGCCATAGCCTGACCAGCGCGACAGGCGGCGGTTTGTCCACGGCACCCATGTGGAGGCTGTGTCCATCCCACCATCCAGCGCGGCGAGGGTATCAATATCCTGCTGTGCGGCTGGCATGTTGTGCAGCACAGGCGCGTGCCATGCGCCACACACTACCGCAATCCGTTTGTAGCCGGCGGCCTGTGCTTTGCGGATGGTCTGGCGCATGTGGGCTTCGCGGAGGGGTTCGCGCTTCTCGTCCAGTTCTCCGATTTTGTCGCGCACGGCGGCCAGCGCTTCGATCAGTGCTTCGAAGAGACCGGTTTCGTCCTGGCGCTGCTCTACCATGTGTTCCCACCACTTTTCGCCGTCTTCGTACCCGGCGGCTTTCGCCAGTTCGCCCAGTGGATCCAGCCGCATGACTTGCTCCGGGGCGGGTTCAGCATCATCGTCGGGGGCCTCTGTGTGTGTGGGTGCAGCCACCCCGAGCGCTTTCTCGGCTTCTGCCTCTGCCTTGAGGCGTTCGCGTTCCTGCTGTGCCAGCCGGAACATGTGGCGCTGGGGTAAATCCATGAATCGGGCGGGGATACTGTTTGCCAGTGCATAGCGCAGTGCCTGGTATTCTGGTGAGAAGACTGCGAACGGGAAAAACGCGGCAAAGGATGTATCCTGCGGTGCGTAGACCAGCAGCGCTACCGGGGGTTCCATCTGCTCCCGTGTAATGAACGGAATCATGTCGTCGGCGTCCGGTGGGCCTTCTACCAGAATTATATCGGGTTCCATGTGTGCCAGCGCACGCACCAGGCTCCTTGCAGAGCCCGGCCCATGATGGCGTATCCCGAAAACGTAGACGTTTTGATGTGGTCTGGACATTGAAATTACTCAGCTAGTCGTCAGAGGTGGTATGAATGGACGCGTGCAGCAACCTGCGGCTGGCGAATATCGCGTCAATCTCCAGCAAAAGATAGTGCCAGGTCTCGTTGTTGTAATAACGGTTGCCCCTGTATGTGTGCGGGTTCTCAAAGTTTGCGCACGTTGTGGTCACAAAATCGGCCAGCTTTAGCGGGCAGTGATAGGCCAGAAAGCGCATGATGTTGTTGAAATGCCTGTCGTTCTTCACGTTGCCCCGGTACATCCACTCTAATAATTGTTCCAGTACAGCCCGTGACAGATGCTCGCTCCACATGCGCTCACGCTGCATGAGGTGCTTCAGCAGTGGATTGCGCAGGCGATAGCTGAGAAAATTCCGATCTGCCCCCATGTCATTGGTTTGCTGGAGGATTGCCAGTGTGTTTGCATCGCGCCAGTGCTGGCAGGTGGGCAGTTTTTCCACGCTGATGTGAGGGGCACCCGGTACCCAATTAATGGTAGGGTACTGTTGTTGAAGCCAGCGGCCCCGTGCGCCTATCACATGCCACAGGTAAATGCGCAATGGTGGCTGTGTCTCACCGATTGCCATCAGCACCGGCAGATATTCGTGGGGCGCGTGCTGCCCGGCCACGGCCACCAGTAACAGCCACTCCAGCAGCAGGTCACGCTCGCATTGCAGGATGTAAACCAGAAAACGCTGTGCCGGTTCGCTGCACTGTGTGGATGATGCTCCTTCTGCACGTGTGTGGGTGCCGGTGAGGGCAGGCGGCTGCCACGCCACGCGCCGCTCTAATCGGGCGGTGGCTAGCTGCGTCAGCACATCGGCAGCGGTGGTTTTTGTTTGATGATGTACAGTGCCCGTGATGGCAAGCTGTGTGGTATCCGGCGCATCCATGTGTACTGCGTCCATTGTTCAATCGCCGTTTTTGATTGCTATTATTCTAAGGCGAAATGCGATTCTGTGTTGGGTTTTCTGCTGAGAGTCTCCGAAACGCTTGCTGATGGGGCGGTGGGTTTCCGGGAATATTCCCCGGTTTTTGTGCCAGAGCACTGCCCTTTTCTGCTGCGTTGAGTGCGTGTGTTACAGGCGTCAGCAGCGCTCCAGTGCAGCCCGCATCCGCACCCGAAAATCGAACACGCCCCGTGCCTCGTACACCATATCACGCCATTCGTGGCGTGCTTCACCAAAGCGGCCACCCAGCAGCGTGAGCAGTTGTTTGCGCAGTTGCAATGGCATGAATGCGGCCACATTTTTGAAGTTGCCGCGCAGCAGTTTATCGTCACGGCGGGTGCGGCTGCGCAGGTGCATACGCAGTGCAGCAATCACGGCCCTGCCGAGTGCTTCGCTCCATATGCCGTCGGTGTTGTATAGCAATACACTAACTGCCGGATGATTGTCGTAGAGGCCGGTGCTGCGCCGGGTAAGCTGGCGGATGAGTGCTTTTTCATCCGGCACGGCGGGTTTACCGATGTTGTCGTCCATGGCCGATGCAAGCTGCTGTTCAATCTGTTCGGCCTGCACCATCCGCACCCAGTGCCAGTCGTGGTCGTCGGCATGATCTGCCAGCCAGTAGCCCTGCGGGCCTATAACTGGAAGCAGCAGCACACGCATGTGATGAAACGTGTGGCCCATATCCAGTATTTCTGGCAGGTTGTTGGGGGCTACCACCAGCCGCCGCTGTTTAACGCAGTTGATCCATTCTGGCAGTACCTGTTCGTAGCAGGGCCGCGTCATTATCCGCAGATAATCCAGCGCATCTTCCGTCAGGTATCGTTGTGTGCTTTCCGGTGATTGCGACAGGGGCGCCGCCTGAAAACGACATAGCCGGGGCTTGCTCTCCAGATGACTGCGGACAATTTCCAGCAGCACATCCCCGGCTGTGTGATGTGGTGTGGTGCGGGCTGTGCCCAGCGTGGCGCAGTGGATTAGATGCTGTGGCAGCGCCATGGCTATAGATTCTCCAGCCGCTTCAGGTTTACCCAGCGGTTTTCTGCGACGGCGGTCATCGGGTAGAAGCTGGCACCGTCCCATGTGCCGCCAATCTGGATGGGGTGGCCGCCACTGAGCGCCAGCAACACCCACTTATCAGCGTAATCTGGCATTATCGGCAGGTAGGTACCGTCTTCTTCGCGCAGCACCCAGTCTTCGTCAATACGTGTCGGGATTACTGCCTGCAACATACAGGGGAACTCGTGAATCCATGGATTGGTGGAAAGCGCCTGACTGTAGCGGTCGATGCAATCGTGAATAGATTCCCATGCGGTGCTGGTGGAGGCACGGCCCTCGTTTGCAATATGGTGGACGTAGGCCCGCAGGGGATACTGCGAGGGATAGAATACCAGCTTGCCGGTGAATGCTGTGCCGGTTGT
>JBCCQC010000381.1:0-5137 GCA_039024535.1 Chloroflexota bacterium | reverse complement strand
GCTTCAGGTGTCAGAATCTCCGCAGGATCTGTTACGTTCTATCCATCGGCAGCTTTTGCACCTGCTGGATGCTGAGAACATGATTGTAACCCTGAACCCGGATCACACGGGGAACTCTGACCTGCTGCTGCATACCCGGCAGGGGCGACGCCTGCACAAAATTACCCCCGCAGATGAATTCCTGATCTCAAAAATTTCAAAAAACCGCCTGCACATTCTGATAGAGCAGAATGTGGATGCTTACATGAGGCGACAGGGCGGCGAGGCTCATGAGCAAACCGTAACCTCGTGGCTGGGGATGCCGATGATTGTACGGCAGCAGGCTATCGGGGTGATTGCTGTTTACGCGGTTGATAATCGCGTATTCAGTGCAGCGGATACACGCCGCCTGCGCATTGTTGCGACAACCCTTGCCAGTGCGCTCGAAAACGCACGGCTTTACCAGCAGCAGGAAGCGCGTGTCGCCCGTTTAAATACACTGAACACAGTCTCGACACTGCTCAGCAGTACGCTCTCACCGGAGAATGTGCTGGATACTATTGTTACATCAGCGGCTATGCTGGCAGAATCTGACGCAGTCGCGGTTTATCTGCTGGAGAATCGTCAGACAGCAGAAGGCAATGGGCCAGTACTCATGCGCAGTGCGGGGCTTTCTGCAAAGTTCATTGATTCGCCACCTCCATTGCTGCTGGCGAACCAGATACATTCGACCCCCGAAGACACCACCATACCAGAGCAGCAACTCCGTATCGTTTATGATGTTCTGACGGATGCAGATACAACCAACAGGGCGGCGCTATTCGCAGATGAAGGCATTCGGACGCTGGTTGAACTGCCGCTTATCATCAACTCAAAACTGGCCGGTGCCATTGTGCTGTACTACCACGCACCACGCACCTTCAATGCAGAGATGATTGAGTTTATGCGGACATTTGCCGGTGAGGTTGTGCAGGCTATTAAAAATGCGGAATTATACGCTCGTACTGATGAAGCACTGGAACAACGCCTGATACAACTATCTATTCTGGCAGCGGTGGGCCAGCATACCAACGCATCAATTGACGTACAGACCATCAGCGATGTTATCCTGACGTTTGCGATTGACTATACAGAGGCACCGCACGGACTGATCTTGCTGCGCAACCCGCCAACCCGAACAGCGATGATTGCTGCATATCACGGCTACAGCAGCGAACAGATTAAACGTGACAGACTGGCCGAACACCTTATAGATGGTCTGCAAGTACCGGGGCAGTATCTTCGTGTGCGAGAAGGTGACGAACTGGCGCCCGCGCAGCGTATTGTGCCATCTACACAGTCACAACTGGTCGTGCCCATCCTGCGTGACCGTGACCTGCTGGGGGCTTTGATTATGGAAAGTGACCGGCATGGTCATTTTGATAGTGAAGCGATCAGCTTTATTACGCAATTACTGAACCAGGCCGCTATCGCCATCGACAATCGCAACCTGTTCCAGACGGTCACACAATCACGGGATCGGTTGCAGGTGATTCTGGATGCTATGTCAGAGGCGGTTATGCTGGTGAACACACAGGGGCGGGTTGAACTGGCAAATCCTGCTGTTGCGCTTATTGGTATGGATCACATGGCAATCACACAGCGCCCGGTGGCAGAATTGATCGGTGACCAACCACGGGCAACTGGCTTTGCATCTGTCGCAGAGTTAGACAACATAATGAGTGGGCTTGCCAGCAAAGACGCTATTCCCCCGGAACCACAACGTTATGTTATCCAGGGTGAAAAAGAGCAGGATACTGTTTTTATTGAGCGACATATCGTCCCGCTACGCAATGATAATGGTGAATTGGCTGGCCTGCTGCTGGTCTTCTATGACCAGACGAGGCAGGTTCAACTGGATAACACCCGCGATGAAATTACCCGGATGATTGTGCATGATCTACGTTCTCCGCTGACGGCAATCAAAACCAGCATTCACCTGATTAACCAGCTTGTGCCGGAACATATAGAACACCGCAGCAAGCTGGATGAGGTCACAGGCCGAAACAAGAATGCGGTGAATAAGATGCTGCATCGTATTAACTCCCTGCTGGATGTAGCCCGAATAGAGAGTGGTGAAATGCAGCTTGAACGCCGCCCGTTGACCATACTGGAATCAATACAGGCGGTGTTTACCGAGTTGCAGCCGATTGCGGATGAGCAGCAGGTACGGCTAAAGCAGCAGGTTATGACTGACAATTTGCCGCAGGTTGAAGCGGACAGTGACAAGATTGAGCGCGTGCTACTGAACCTTGTAGACAACGCTTTGAAGTATACAGACAGTGGGACAGAAATTGTCGTTCGTGTGCATGGACGGGGCATCCCACCACCTGCTCGGGTACATATATCGGTGCGGGATCATGGGCCGGGTGTGCCGGAGGCATACCGGGAGCGATTATTTGATCGGTTTGTTCAGGTAGAGGGGCGTGACAGCGTGCGCGGCGGTGTGGGGTTAGGGTTGACGTTCTGCCGGATGGTTGTTGAGGCACATGGCGGTACAATTCAGGTTGAAAACCACCCGGAGGGCGGCGCGGTGTTCTCGTTTACGTTGCCGGTTGCCAGTGAAATTACCACACGGAACAGCGCCCGGTGAGCCTGCCGGAACAGACTCCCGAGGCAGTAGAGGTTTTATGCTTCTACAATTGTAACGGCTTCCATTTTGTCGCCCTGTGTGATGGCATTGACGATCTTCTGGCCGTCGCCCATTACACGGCCAAAGACGGCGTGCTTGCCGTTAAGCCAGTCGGTTTCTACGTGGGTGATAAAAAATTGTGAGCCGTTGGTGTTGGGGCCGGCGTTCGCCATACTCAGAATGCCGGGGCCATCGTGCTTCAGGCCGAGTGCAGATGCTTCATCTGCCCATTTGTAACCGGGGCCACCGCGCCCGGTGCCGGTCGGGTCGCCACCCTGAATCATAAAGTTGTCGATGACGCGATGGAAGATGAGGCCATCGTAAAAGCCTTCGCGGGCGAGGAATACGAAGTTATTGACTGTTTGCGGTGCATTGGCGGCAAACAACTCAACGTCAAATTCGCCTTTGCTGGTTTTAAAGTGCGCAGTGTAGGACTTTGCCGGGTCAATTTGCATGGCCGGTGCGCTGGTATATTGTTTTGACATAGTTTGATTTCCTGTAGTTTTCGGAATTGTTATAGCAAATACATGACGGTGAACGCCATTGACTGTATCTTAGCAGATAGCAGGGGATTGTAAAAAGCCACTACATAACCTGATAAATGCTTAAGCAAGCATTGGCAAGGAACCACAGTATACTTCATAATAGAGGATGTACACGATGTGCGTTAAATGTTTGCGTGTTTGTGCAGGAGGACGACCGTGCCCCGCGTACTCTATGTAGAGGATAATGCCGACAATCGTATGCTGGTGCGGCGTATTTTGATGGCCTACGATATTGATGTAGACGATACAGACGATGCTGCCAGAGGTATCCAGATGGCGCTGAACGATCCGCCGGATCTCATCCTGATGGACATCAGTATGCCGGGGATGGACGGCCTGACGGCCACAAGGAAGATTCGTGCGCTACGTGAGCTGGATGCCGTGCCGGTGGTTGCCCTGACAGCTAACGTGCGGGAGCATGACCGTCAGATGACAATTGAGGCCGGGGCCGATGGTTACATCGGTAAACCCATTGATGTTGATAAATTCCCGGATCAGGTTCTTGATTTTGTGAGGCAGGGCCGCCAGCCGATTTGACGCAGTTCGCCAGAAAACTTAACCAACGCATAGCATAAAGAGCGAAAGGAGAGAGGTTTGCCACCCATACACTGAAGATGTGGCGAGGCCGAACTTTCTTATGACGGATAACAATATGATGACTCGTGACCCGATTGAACCCGGCGAGGCCCATGTGCTGGTTGTGGAGGACAATGTACCCAACTTTGTTCTGATCGCCAGAATGCTGGCTTCTATGGGGGTGCAACGCTGTGAGTGGAAAACATCTGGCTGGCAGGTGGTGCAATTTGCAGAGACCCTGCCACGGATTGACCTGATTCTGATGGACATCCGCCTGCCATATGAAGACGGATACCAGGCTTTGCAAAAGGTGCGCAGCCACCCCAAGCTGAAGGAAACGATTGTGGTTGCGGTAACGGCAGAAGCCAGCGAAGACCAGATGCGGCGTGCTCGTAAGGCCGGGTTCGACGGATTTATGGGAAAGCCGCTGGATCCAGATCGCTTCCCGGAACAGATTCAGCGGTTGCTGGCCGGTGGTGAGGTGTGGGAGTGGCACTAGCGCCATTTGTTTTGACGGAATAAGCGAGCGGGGGTAGCGTTATGATTGTTGCGCCAGATTGGACGACACTGCGCGGGGTGAGTGCCGGTTTAGATAGCACAAGCCCGATTGAACGGAAAAAGGCGGTAGAGCGCATCGTCGGGCTTATTGCCGATGAGGTGCCGGATGTAGAAGCTATGCGTCTGTACGATGTGGATGACGACATCGCAATTGTTCGCTATGCCACAGACCTGCAAGAAAAGTCTGCCAGTGCGCTTTCCGGGTTGCCACTGGTGAACCGGTGTCTTGAGGAGCGCAGGGCAATCTGGCAGCCAGAGGAACGCCAGTGGGCACAGCCATTGATTGCTGGCGAGTATGCAATCGGTGCTGTGGAGATGCTGGTGGAGGAACTGGACGAGGACTGGTTGACGTGGCTGGATGTTATTGTTACGCAGATGGCCCGCGCAGAGGCAATTGTCCGTTTGCCAGAGGGCGCTCCCACAGCAGAGGATGAAAAAACTGGTGTCACCCACAGGCGCCCTAACCGGCTGGTAACGGCCTCTCGTATGCTGCTGACGGCCACTGAATATGAAGATATTGCCACCGCAGCGATATATATGGTGGGGCCGGGCATTACTGCGGTAACGGTGACGATTTTTGAACAGCCACTTTCTGTGCAGGGCAGGGGTGTGGACGGAATAGCCAATAATCGCCGGTTTGTGGGGGCTATTGCCACCCGCGCCGCGATACGCAACCTTGCGCCTGACGAAGCTGTGAGCAGCCTGCCAGAACAATCATTTGTGGCGAACCTGCGCCAGGAAATTCCCCTCATTATTGACAATGTCGAGACCGATGCCAGGTATCTATCTGGCTGGATGCGTGAGCAGG
>JBCCQC010000380.1:0-5138 GCA_039024535.1 Chloroflexota bacterium | reverse complement strand
GTCTTGCTTCTCAGTCTGGCGATGTGCTTTTGAAGCCGATTGAATGATAGCCCTTTACCATAGCGTCGGTAGTAGCGACGGCTCAGAGCCAGCCCGTGATTCCAGACGATCCCGGCAATATCAATCGCATTGACCAGATGTTTCACCCGGTCTGACCGATACAGGCGATATTTGTAGGTGCGTCGGACTTCAAATGATGTTAGCATATTGTCAGCATAACATATCCTGTGGCGGCGTGGCGACTTTTCACCCGACTTTACCGGGACAAAAAGTCACTCACACAAGCCACCCGCCCCGACAGCTGAAGCAAGGGGCTTTGAGGCAGAGTTTGGTAATCCCGGCAGAGGTACATAGACTGCGACATACAACAGCACGCCACGGTGAACTCCATCTCACATTTACGAAAAGCAGCGCCCACACCGTCATGACGGAGAGTCAGTTTCGGCCTCCGTTGCAGGTTATGCGGGCTGTTACCGATGCTGCCGGGTGTGCGTGTGTGTACATCCTCAGTCCTACGGGCGGTATTGTGCAGGGAGACCGCTACACCATCGGGGTGACGGTGGAGGAAGATGCCCATGCTCTTGTGACGACATTGGCTGCGACAAAAATCTACCGGATGCCGAACGAGCACGCAGAGCAACATGTTCACATTGAGGTGAAGCCGGGGGCCATCCTCGAATTTGTGCCGGATGCGGCAATTCTGTTCCGGGATGCAGACTTTCGCCAGTCGATTCACATCACGTTACATGGTGGGGCGCTGTTGATGTTCCATGATAGTGTGATGCCCGGTCGGTTGGCGTCAGGGGAATCGCTTCAATTCAGGCGTTTTAGAAATCGACTGACCGTAACCGACCCACACGGGCTGTTGCTATATGAACAGCAGGATGTTCAGCCACAGGTGCAGGCGCTAACACGGGTCGGTACGCTGGAACAGTTCCGGTGCTGGGCGGGGTGGTACCTGCTTGGCGATCTTGATCGGATTGGCCTTGATGCGCGTGCATTCTGCGAAAACTACCAGCCGCCCGATGATGTGCTGGCGAGTGCGAGCCGACTCTATCGCAATGGGGTCAGTGTTCGTTTGCTGGCGGGCTACTGGTCGCCCCTGTCACAGGCGCTGGATCAACTGCGAAATACCATTCGACGTGATTTTATGCACCTGCCTGCAACCAATTTACGCAAATAGACCACGGAAGGAACCCATGAACTTATCCCCACGCGAAAAAGACAAGCTGATGATTTACGTCGCGGCGATGGTTGCCCGTGACCGCAAAGTACGCGGTGTCAAACTCAACTATCCAGAAACGGTCGCGCTCATCACGGCAGAGGTGCTGGAAAGCATACGGGATGGCAAAACCGTGGCAGAGCTGATGCAGTACGGTACCACCATCCTCACGCAGGAAGATGTGATGGACGGCATCGCGGAAATGGTGGATGAAATCCAGATTGAGGGCACCTTTCCCGATGGTACAAAGCTGGTCACTGTTCATGAGCCGATCCGCTACAGCACGCGATCTATGATTCCGGGCGAATACTTGCTTGAAGACGGGGATATTGTCGCCAATGAGGGGCGGGCGGTTGTGAGTGTGGAGGTGGCAAACACGGGGGATCGTCCGGTGCAGGTTGGCTCACACTTTCACTTTTTCGAGGTCAATCGTGCGCTCGAATTTGACCGGGACGCGGCACGGGGTATGCGCCTGAATATTCCGTCTGGCGTGACGGTGCGCTTTGAGCCGGGGGATAAGAAAAGTGTGGAGCTTACCGAACTGAAGGGCGCACGCGAGGTCTATGGCCTGAACAATATGATTGACGGTGTACTGGACGGAGGAGAGTAGCCATGTCTTTATCTATATCGAGGCGCAATTACGCTGATTTGTACGGGCCAACAACCGGCGACCGTGTGCGGCTGGCCGATACCGAACTTATTATCGAGGTCGAGAAGGATTTTACGACCTATGGCGATGAAATCAAGTTCGGTGGTGGTAAGACCATCCGTGATGGCATGGGGCAATCGCCCACGGTGACGCGAGAAGACGGTGCGCTGGATCTGGTGATTACCAATGCGCTGATTATTGATTACCGGGGCATCGTCAAAGCAGACATCGGCATTCGTGATGGCCGAATTGTGGGCGTGGGCAAGGCCGGTAATCCCGGCATTATGGAGGGGGTGACACCCGGTATGGTGGTTGGTGCTTCTACGGAGGTGCTGGCCGGTGAGGGTAAGATTGTCACGGCGGGCGGCATTGACGCGCACATTCACTTCATCGCACCGCAGCAGATCGAAGAAGCGTTGTCTTCGGGTGTGACGACTATGATTGGCGGCGGCACTGGCCCGGCTACCGGTACACATGCCACCACCTGCACCCCCGGCGCGTGGAACATCTTCCGTATGCTGGAGGCGTCTGAAGCATTCCCCATGAACCTGGGCTACCTGGGCAAGGGTAATAGTGCCACGGCTGCCCCACTGGACGAACAGATTCATGCCGGGGCACTGGGGCTTAAACTACATGAGGACTGGGGCACGACCCCGGCAGCGATTGACAGTGCGCTGGGCGTAGCAGAGCGATTTGATGTGCAGATTGCGATTCACACGGATACGCTTAACGAAGCTGGATTCGTGGACGACTCGATTGCGGCATTCAAGGGGCGCACCATTCACACGTATCATACGGAAGGTGCGGGTGGCGGCCATGCCCCGGACATCATTAAGGTGTGTGGAGAGCCGAATGTGCTGCCGAGTTCAACCAACCCGACACGCCCGTTTACCGTGAACACGATTGACGAGCATCTGGACATGTTGATGGTGTGCCACCACCTCAGCCCGAAAATCCCGGAAGACCTCGCCTTTGCAGAGTCGCGCATTCGCCCGGAAACGATTGCCGCCGAGGATATTCTGCATGACCGGGGCGCACTCAGTATGATGGCGTCGGACTCACAGGCGATGGGCCGCGTGGGTGAAGTGGTTATCCGCACGTGGCAAACGGCCCACAAGATGAAGGTACAGCTTGGCGCACTGGCAGAAGACACCGCACGTAACGACAATAACCGGGTAAAGCGCTATATCGCCAAGTACACCATCAACCCGGCCATTGCGCATGGCATTTCGTCGCATGTTGGCTCTGTTGAAGCCGGTAAGCTGGCCGACCTGTGCCTGTGGACGCCCGCGTTCTTCGGGGTGAAGCCGGAAATTGTGGTGAAGGGCGGGTTCATCGCCTATGCGCAGATGGGCGACCCGAACGCGAGCATCCCCACACCGCAGCCCATGCACACCCGCCCCATGTTCGGGAGCTATGGCCGTGCGCTTAACACCACGTCCATGACGTTTTTGAGTAAAGCGGGTATTGAAAACGGCATCCTGGAACAATTGAAACTGCAAACCACTATTGCCGGTGTGGAAGACTGCCGCAGCATCACAAAAGCGGATATGGTGCTGAACGACTACACGCCGGATATTTCTGTTGACCCGGAAACCTACGAGGTGCGTGTGGATGGCGAGATCATCACGTGTGAACCGGCAGAATCGCTCCCGATGGCACAGCGTTACTTCCTTTTCTAATGGCGGGTCTCACGCTCGATATGGGGCAGGCACTGGCCCTGCTCCATCTAACGGATTCATCTTTCCCGACCGGGGCATTTTCGCATTCCTACGGGCTGGAAACGTACACACAGGCGGGGATCGTTCATGATGCCGAGACATTGATGGCGTTCATTACCGGGCGCTTGCTGGATGGTATGGCGCGGTTTGATCTGGTTTTGTTGCGCGAAGCCATGCACGCTGATCTCGAAACAGTGCAACTGCTGGACGCACAACTGACGGCCATGCTGCCGGTGTACGAGGTGCGCGAGGCGAGTATGCAGGTAGGGAGGCGGTTCTTGAAGGCGGCGTTGCCCCTGTATGGTGGCGAACGCTCCGGGCAGTATGTTGCGCGGATTCAGGCGAAGCAGGTGAGGGGGCATTTTGTGCTGGCCTATGGCGTCATCGCCGGTGAACTCGAAATTGAGGCGGAAACGGCGCTGCTGGCCTATGCCCATACCTTTGTGATGGGGCAGGCGGCGGCAGCAGTCAAGTTGATTAATATGGGGCAAACCCGCACGCAGGCTGTCATCCGGCAGATGCAACCGGTGATGCAGAACGCTGTAGCCCATGCGCTTTCCTGCACACTGGAAGATATTCACACCTTCACGCCAGCCTACGACATCCGTGCCATGCAGCACGAATATCTGTTCAGACGATTGTTTATTTCATAGGAGCACCAACCATGTGTGATACCGATAGCGTCAGCACATTTGTGAGCACGGACGGCGATTACCTCAAGCACATCAAGCCGCTGGTGATTGGCGTGGGTGGGCCGGTGGGTACCGGTAAAACTACACTGATTGAAAAGCTGTGCAAGGCCATGAGCAGCGACTACGAGATCGCCGTTGTGACCAACGATATTTTCACAAAGGAAGACGCGGCCATTCTCACGCGCCTCAGCGCACTGGATCCGGCGCGTATTGTTGGCGTAGAGACCGGCGGCTGCCCGCATACCGCCATCCGTGACGATGTATCCGCCAATCTGGAAGCCATTGAGAGTATGCTCGATCAGTTCGATGGCAATCTGGATATTATCTTCCTGGAAAGTGGTGGGGATAATCTGGCGGCGAGCTTCAGCCCGGAGCTGGTAGACATTGAGTTTTACGTAATTGACGTGGCTGGCGGCGACAAAATCCCGCGTAAGGGCGGCCCCGGTATTACAAAGTCCGACCTGTTGCTCATCAACAAGATAGATATTGCGCAGTATGTCGGTTCCAGCCTGGAAGTTATGGATCGTGACTCGAAAATGCAGCGTGGCGACCTGCCGTATATGTTCACAGACGTGCGCAGCGGCAAGGGGCTGGATAGCGTGATTGCGTGGATTGGCGAACGGGTGAACGAGAAACAGCTTGCCACGGCACAGGCACGCTAAGAGCGCAGCATGGCTGCGCCCCTGCTGTGATGACGCTATAGCGCGTAAAGATCTGTGAATTTTTCGGTGATGTAGCTGATGAACGGGCCGGCGGTCAGGTCATTGCCGGTGGTGCGCTGGAGTAGTTCGGTGGCGCTGTAGGCCCGCCCATGCTGGTAGACGTTTTCTGTCAGCCAGCCCAGCAGCGGCGCG
>JBCCQC010000379.1:0-5142 GCA_039024535.1 Chloroflexota bacterium | reverse complement strand
CGTGGGCGATATAATGCGCGAACGGGGGCTGCTATGACGATCAAAGTCGGAATTATCGGGGCCAGTTTTGCAAAAGCGGCCTACCTCCCCGCACTGGCAAACATACCCGACGCAGAAGTTGTGGCGATTGCCAGCAACCGCCTCGAAAGTGCGCAGGCCGCCGCGGATGCGTTTAACGTGCCAAATGCCTATGATAACTGGGAGCGTATGCTGGATTCGCACGAACTGGATCTGGTGGGTATTGCAACCCCGCCCATCTACCATGCGGATATGGCGCTCAAGGCGCTGGATAACGGTGCGCATGTGCTGTGCGAAAAGCCAATGGCGATGGACGCGGACGAATCACAGAAAATGCTGGATCGCGCTGTAGCGCAGGGCAAACTGCACATCATGGGCCACGAACTGCGCTTTAACCCCACACGCAAAAAGCTCAAATCCCTGCTGGATGAAGGTGCTATCGGCCAGGTGCAGTTTGCTACCGTCGTGAATATCTCCCCATCGTGGGGGGATCCCGCGTCTCGCCCGTACAACGCTTGGTGGTCAGATGTGAAAATGGGCGGTGGCAGGCTTGGCGCTAACGGCTCCCACCAGATAGACCTCATACGCTGGTGGCTGGGTGATATTGGCGCGATTAATGGCGATATTCGCACACTGGTACCGAACCGGATTGGCAAAGACAACGGCGAGTCGTTCACAGCCACCGCCGACGATTACACACAGTACCAGATGGAAATGCAGTCCGGGGCCGTGGTGAACATGGTGCTCACAGGCGCGGCGCGGCATAACATGGGCAACCACGTACAGATTTTCGGCACCGAGGGCACGATTTTGCTTTCCAACAGTGATGAGGTGCTGCGTGTGGCCCGTGCTGGCGAGGACTTCGAGCAAATCACGTTTAATGATCCGAACGCAGCATTACCGTATGTGGGCAAGGGCATCTGGAATGTGTCGTTTGTGGCATTGATGCAGGAGTTGACGGCAGCGATTCGTGAGGAACGTGCGCTGAACGAGGGCGCGACGTTTGAAGATGGGCTGGCAACGCAGCTTGCAATGGATGCCGTGCGCCAATCGTCTGTGGAACGCCGCTGGATTCAATTGGATTAGAAAATCAACCAGTCGTAGGGGCATGTCCGGGCGAGGCACGGCCTCGCCCCTACTTAACATCACTCAAGGATCAGATATGTTAAACGCAGAAAAATATGTGTCAAAGCGGGCCATGAGCATGTACGGCGTGCTGGGCAAACAGACATCCGTGCCCATACCCGGTCTCATCAACCTTGGCAGCGGCACCCCGGATTTTGTCCCGCCGCCATTTGTGTTTGAGGCCATGCAGAAAGCCCTCGCAGACGAGCAAATCCGCTACACGTCGTGGCGTGGCATCCCGGAGCTGCGCGAGGCCATCTGCAAGAAGCTGAAAACCGAAAACAACGTGAGCTACAACCCGGACAGCGAAATCATCGTGACATCCGGCGCACAGGAAGCGCTCATGGTCACGTTGATGACGCTGCTGGATCCCGGCGATGAGGCCATTATCCCGTCGCCGCACTATGACGAGTATACCCGCGATGTGAATATCCTCGGCGGGACGCTGGTACCCGTTGCCAGCACGCCAGAGAGCAACTTCACGGTGGATGTGGCCGAACTCGAAGCAGCCATCACAGAAAAAACACGGGCCATCATCGTGGTGACGCCCAATAACCCCACCGGCACTGTACTGCCAGAAGAAAAACTGCTGGAAATCGCAGACCTTGCAAAGCGCCGTGACCTGATCGTGGTGTCCGATGAGATTTACGAGTATTACACCTTCGACGGGCACAAGCACATCAGCATGGCAAGCCTGCCGGGGATGCGCGAACGCACCATTACCATCAACAGCTTCAGCAAGAGCTTTGCGCTTACAGGGATGCGACTGGGCTATGTGGCCGCACCGGAACCCATCATGGACGCCATGCTGCCCTTTCATCATGCGATGATGATCTGCGCAAACTCCGTGACGCAGTACGGCGGCCTTGCCATTATGCAGAACTCGCGCGACTGGTTCGCACAGCACCTTGCCGAGTATGACCGCCGCCGCAAACTGTGGATGGAAACACTGGACGCCATCCCGCTGCCATACAGCGAACCGCAGGGCGCATACTACGTCTTCATCGACATTCGCCCGACGGGTATGACAAGCAAAGAATTCGTCACATGTGCCCGCGAAGAAGCCAAACTGGTGTTCCAGCCGGGTACCATCGGCGGTGGGGCCGGTGAAGGTTTCATTCGCGGGGCACTCACGCGCAGTTCACCGGATTTTGAAACCGGGCTGGATCGATTTTCCACATTTGTGACGGGATTGCTGAAATGACAGAACTTGCAGGTAAAACCGCCATTGTCACGGGGGCAGCGCGTGGCCTCGGCTATGCCATTGCAAAAGCCTATGTAAACGCCGGGATGCGCGTGGCCCTGATGGACGTGCGCGAGGAACTGCTTAACGAGGTGCAGGCGGAGTTTGGCGATAACACGGCTGCTTTCGCCGTGGATTTATCTGACGGGGCGGAGACGCAGCGAGTGACCCGACGTGCAATGGAATGGGCAGCTACCGTAGATGTGCTGGTACATAATGCGGCGCTGCTGGTGAACCGTCCGCTGCTGGAGATTTCGCTGGCAGATTTCCAGCGCGAGACGAACGTGATTATTCAAGCGGCGTTTGTGCTCACACAGGCTGTGTGGCAACCCATGACAGACAACGGCAGTGGCAGCATTGTATATGTGTCGTCTCGGTCGGGTATTATTGGCTTTGACGAAGAAAGCCCCTATGTGGCCGGTAAACACGCGCTGGAAGGGCTGATGAAGTGTATGGCAATCGAGGGCAAACCGCGCAACATCGCCGTGAATACCATCACGCCGGGGATGTATATGCACACGCCCATGAGCGAATATAACTACCCGGAAGAGTTGAAGCAGAAGTGGATTGATCCCATTCACCTGACGCCCGCATTCCTTACACTGGCCCGTCAGGATGGACACGGCATTTCTGGAGAGCGCCTCAATGCGTGGCATATGTCTCAGGTTGATGTGACATGATAGGGGATTGCCCTCGTTTTGTATCGTGGCGGCCCCTACCCATTGCCTGCTGAACCCGAAGCGCTCTCCCGTGCCGTCTGTCGATCCGCTCACCGGGTGGCACTCCCCCGGCGGCAAACCGTCACCCTGCGCTCTGGCCGGGGTGCCCTACTTATCCAGCTTGACCATCACGTGCTTCGTGATCTGGTAGTCGTGAACTGCTTCTGCAGAGAGGTCTTTGCCGAACCCGGATTGCTTGAAGCCACCGTGCGGCGTTTCTGACGTGAGCGGGGTGTGGTCGTTAATCCAGACGGTGCCATACTCCAGGTCACGTGCAAGCCGCATGGCACGGCCAACATCTGCCGTCCAGACGGAAGCAGCCAGCCCATACAGCACATCGTTGCCGTAGTGAATGGCCTCAGCGTCGTCTTTAAAGCGACTGAGTGTTAGCACCGGCCCGAAAACTTCCTGCTGAACAATTTCCGAATCCTGCGCGGCATCCGTAATCACGGTTGGCTCAATCCAGTAGCCCCCGTCCATGCCGCCGGGTGTACCCCCACCAGTAATTACCTGTGCCCCCGCTGCCTTTGCCCGTTCGATGTAGCCCTGTACACGCTCCAGTTGTATGCCAGAAATCATCGGCCCCATTTCCGTTTCGGCAGCAAACGGATCCCCCACTCTGACAGAGCGCATAGACTCCACGACCGCTTCCAGAGCCTCGTTATATTTGCTCTCGTGGACGTAAACACGGGTTCCGGCAGTGCAGTCCTGCCCGCTATTGAACGTTGAGGCGATTTTCGCACCCTGTGCGAGTGCATCCACGTCTGCATCATCAAACACCAGCAGCGGCGCTTTACCGCCCAGTTCAAGATGAACGCGCTTGAGCGTGTCGGCAGCGGTTTTCATGGTCTTCTTGCCTGTACCAGTAGAACCCGTCAGGCTGACCATACGCACATCGGGGTGCTCTACAATCGCATGGCCGGTGTCGTTATCCCCCGTGATGATGTTGAAGACACCGTCAGGAATACCGGCTTCTTTCATCATTTCACCCAGCAGCAGCGTTGTTAGCGGGGTAGAAGGTGCAGGTTTGAGCACCACTGTGCATCCGGCGGCGAGTGCTGGCCCAAACTTCCACACAGCCATCATCAGCGGGTAATTCCACGGGGCAATCTGCCCGATCACCCCCACCGGCTCTTTACGGAAAATGGAAGTGTAGCCTTCCATGTACTCCCCTGCGGAGCTACCACTTACATCACGGGCGGCACCAGCAAAAAAACGAATGTTGTCGATGGTAAACGGTAAGTCTGCACCAATGCTGATAAATTCGTAGGGTTTGCCTGTATTTTCAGATTCCAGCCTTGCGAATTCTTCCTGGCGGGCTTCCAGTAAATCTGCCAGTTTAAGCAGCGCCAGCGCACGTTCTGATGGAGGTTTGCGCGACCAGCGCCCATCATAGAAGGCAGTTTTCGCAATCTGTACTGCTGCATCGACATCGGAGCGGCTGGCATTGACGACCTCTGCAATCGTTTCGCCTGTTGCCGGGTTTTCGATGGGCATCATGCCGCCCCCATCGGTATCGCTCCACGCGCCATTAATCCATAATTTGTGTGTCATAAATAAGCGTCCTTGTTCCGGGATGTGTCGATTGTTGAGGTGACATGCATGTGCAGGATGGGCAGGGGCGTTGCACATCGTGGCCCCGCCCCGCTAACATTAAGCAATGATGACTGCATATAACGATGAGAATACAATTTTGTGGTAGAGTTACAGAAAAACCCGCCCAAAGCCCCTTGCTTTAGCGATGGGGATGTATGGCGGCTGCTCTCTACATATAGCTCCCTGTTGTATAATACGTTCATGATACAAAACGAACCTTTAAAAGCAACAATACCGTTGTCTGGATAACCCAATGCAGTCATCAGGCAGTACATTGAGAGCCAGAAAAACGTATGACGATTGTTGAGATGCGCCGCACATTCAAATACCGGATGTACACCCACAAACGGAATCGGCATCTGCACGATGTGATTAACATTTCGGGGATCATCTGGAACCACTGTATTGCCTTGCAGCGGCGGTACTATCGTCTGATGGGCG
>JBCCQC010000378.1:0-5155 GCA_039024535.1 Chloroflexota bacterium | reverse complement strand
CGTGGTTGGGTCGATGAGGTGCCCCATCTCTGTACCTTTAGAGATGACAGTGCCCACTGCATCTGTTCGCAAAACAGGCAAAAATACGCCACCCCGCGAGGGACGCAGCACTTTTGTTGCGCCTACGGGTAAGGATGTTGTTGTGGCGGCATCCTGCGCCGGCTTCAGTACACCGGCAACCCCGAAGGCGCGGCGTAGCCCTTTTGCAATGCGGTCTGCCCATTGATCTTCTGCCTCGCTGCACCCGCCCATCTCAATGGCGGCAACTGTGGCGCCCTGTGAGCGTGCGTAGCCGGTTAACGTCACGGTTCTATCCGGTGCATTGACAATAAAAGGTGCCCCGAATGCTTTTGACAGTGCCTCGCCGCCGGGCATCTGGAATGCAAAGGCATTTACACACCAGCTACCCCCACCGTGCAGGTCAATTACATAGTCGGCATCGGCAACCGCATGTTCGGTCAGCAGCGCGGCGAGGCGTTCTGTGTGTGAGCCTTCTGCATTGCCGGGAAATTGCCGATTCAGATCAAGTGTGTCGAACGGGGCGTTACGGGCATCTGCTTGCATGGCGAAGGGGTTTGCTACGGGCACGATGCGCAGGGTGCCGGTAAGGTCGTCTATATCTGTGTTCAGCAGCAGCTTTCGAATTGCCAGCGCCCCCCACGGGCCTTCGTCGCCGTGGACGCCTGCTGTGACCAGACCAACGGGGCTACCGCTGCCTGCTTCGCCAATCCCAAGATCAATTTGCCCCACACCTGCCCCAGCCATGAGGGGCACGGTTTTCCATGTGATGCTGTCAAATAGTGAAGCCATGAATTTCCCACGATTGCACACTGAACACGAGTATATCGTATCGTGCGATGGGCTACATAGCCACAAATTTGACAGAATAATGTATACACGCTATCTTCTGACGATACTTCCCGTCAAAAAATGCAAACTATTTTTAATGTGTGGCATTTTACGCTGCGCTACCCCTCCCATGTAATCAATATGCTCACATTGTGTGGGCTTTGATGTGCAGCAACTGCTGTTAATCTGTTCAATTCCAGGAGATTGTTTACCATGAAACACTATCGTTCATTCAAAGGTTTCACAGCACTGGTGATGGGTTTTGCGCTTTTACTTCTTATCGCAACACCAACGTTCGGGCAAGAAACTGAAATTGACTTCGGTTTGAGCTTCACAGTCGATACACTCGATCCGGGTGTGACCACATTTTCTGGTGTAGAGATTATTGTCGGTCATGTCTTCGATACACTGGTTAAGCAGCAGCCGCTGGGCGTCTTCCGCCCCAGCCTTGCAACGGAGTGGAGCGTGAACGAAGATGCCACTGAGTACACCTTCCAGCTACGTGATGATGTGACGTTCCATGATGGGACGCCGTTCAATGCAGAGGCCGTCCAGTTTACGTTTGACCGGATTATAGACCCTGACCTGAACTCTCAGATGGCGTTTAGCTTTATCGGCCCATATTCAGAGACTGAAATTGTGGACGACCATACCGTTATCGTGAAGTTTAGCTCGCCTAATGCGGCATTCCTTGATGGCGTTTCTCATCCCCAGCTAGGCCCTGTTTCTCCGACGGCTGTTGCTGAACTGGGTGAGGACTGGGGTTTTGCTGGCATTGTGGGTACGGGGCCGTTCATTTTTGAGTCTTACACGCCAGATTCTGAGGTGGTGCTTGTTAGCAACCCGGATTATGCATGGGGCACCGAGGAAGTTTTCGGTATGACGGGAGCAACAAATGTAGATCGCCTGACCTTCCGCCTTATTGAGGAACCGGCTACCCGCCTTGCTGCGCTGGAAAGTGGTGAAGTAGATATAATTGATGCGGTTCCGGCTCTGGACGTTCAACGCCTGTCAGAGGGTGATGACTTCGAAGTACTGCAATTCTCACAGGCAGGGCATGGCTATTCGCTGATGTTTAACTTTGAGAAGGCCCCCACAGATGAACTTGCTGTTCGTCAGGCCATTGCGATGTCAATTGATATTGAGATTATGCAGGACATTGTTTACGAGGGCCTGGGTGTGCAGGCGTGCAGCGCACTGACCAATGTGATGTTTGCACAAACGGATGTTTACTGTGAGCAACTCCCATTTGACCCTGAAATGGCTGGAACTATTCTGGATGAAGCGGGCTGGGTACTGAATGAAGAAACGGGAATCCGTGAGCGTGATGGTGAGCCGCTGGTTATCCAGCATCATAGTCCGGCACGCCCACTGAATGAAGCAACCGCACAGTTCCTGCAACAAGATCTTGCGGCAGTGGGGATTGACTTACAGTTGAACCTTAATGACATTGCGGCCTATCTCGAAATCGTCCGCGCGGGGGAGCACAATACCCAGCAGTGGTGGGATACGCAGACCGACCCGGACGGCGTATTCCGTACCCTGTTCCACTCCTCCAATGCAGATGGCGGAACTAACCGGAATCGGTACCGCAGCGATGAAATGGATATGCTGATTGATAGTGCTGTTGGTATTGGTGACCAGGAAGAACGTGCCGCAGTCTATGCAGAAATCCAGCAGAAAATCGCTGATGAGGCGATTATGGTGTTCTTCAATGATCCGGTGGTGTTGTTTGCCAGTGTGCCAGAGCTTGAAGGCGTGACGATTCTTGGTGGTGGCTTTATCCCGAACTTCTACGCAGCAACAATGGGCGGGTAGACTTTTCTCGTTAGCAGGCAGCAGCGGCAAGTTTCTATTTGCTGCTGCTGTATAACAGACATGATACGCTTCCTACTCAATCGACTGTTACAGGCAATACCCACGATCATACTTGTTACATTGCTCGTGTTTTTAATGCTGCACCTTACGCCGGGTGACCCGGCAGAGGTGTACCTGGGTGATAGCCGCAGCACGCCTGAACTGCTGGAGAACGTCCGCGAAGAGATGGGCTTGAACCGTCCGCTGCATGTTCAATATCTCAGTTATATGGGCAATGCGTTGCGGGGTGACCTGGGGCGTTCGTTGCAAACGAATATTCCCGTCACGGAGCAAATCAGGACGCGCTTGCCGTGGACAATTGAACTTGCACTGAGTGCTATGGCGATTTCAACAGTGCTGGGTATATCGCTGGGGATGCTTGCGGCGCTGAGGCATAACACAATCGTTGATACCCTGGCGATGACGCTGGCGCTTGTTGGGATCTCGATGCCGGTTTACTGGTCTTCGCTGTTGTTGATTATTCTTTTCTCTGTCAATTTACGCTGGCTGCCGGCAATCGGGCAGGGTGGTTTTGACCGTGTGATTTTACCGGCGTTTGCACTGGCGCTGGTATCTGCCGGGGCACTGGCACGTATGGTGCGCTCCAGCATGTTAGAGGTTCTGAATCAGGAGTATATCCTGACTGCACGGGCGAAAGGCTTAGCCAGTGCTGCTGTTATCACACGTCATGCGATGCGCAATGCGCTCATCCCTGTTGTGACCGTTCTTGGCTTGATGTTTGGCAATATGCTGGGCGGTGCGGTGCTGACGGAGACGATTTTTGCGCGGCTTGGCATCGGGCAGATGTACGTTGAGGCTGTGCTACAGAAAGATTTTACGCTTGTACAGGGAACTACGTTATTTATTGCGCTTGCCTATGTTGTTGTCAATATTTTTACAGACATACTCTACATGATAATTGATCCGCGTATTCGCTATGACTGATTCTGTCTCTCCATCCATCGCCCGTATTGATACGAACCCTGCCAGAGCGGAATTTTTCCGCCTGACGGGGAGGTTTATGCGCAGTCGTAATGTTGTGGCGGGTTCAATCATACTTATCATCATTATTGTGATGGTACTGCTGGCACCTGTCATCGCGCCGTTTGATCCAACGGAGCAGTTCCGACGAGAGCGTCTCCAGCCGCCCAATGCGACCTACTGGTTCGGTACAGATAACCTGGGGAGGGATGTGTTTTCCCGTGTGTTGTATGGTGGGCGGGTTTCGCTGCAAGTTGGCATCTTTTCTGTGGCAATTGGTGCGATTACCGGGACGATTCTGGGGCTTAATGCGGGGTATTTTGGCGGGTGGCTGGATAGCATTGTGATGCGTCTGGTGGATGTTATGCTGGCGTTCCCGGGTATTTTGCTGGCACTGGCAATTATTGCCGTCCTGGGGCGTGATTTGCGTAATGTGATGATAGCGGTTGGCATCTCGACTATCCCGATTTATACGCGCATTGTGCGTGGTAGTACGCTGTCTGTCCGGCAGATTGACTATATTACGGCGGCAGAAGCACTTGGCGCACCGGCACATCACATTGCGTTGCTGCACATTTTGCCCAATGTGCTGGCCCCCCTCATCGTTGTCACGACGAACGGTGTTGCTGGTGCCATCATTGCCGGAGCCGCGCTCAGTTTCCTTGGTCTGGGTCAGCAGCCACCCAATCCGGAGTGGGGGCTTATGCTGGATGAAGGGCGGGAGTACATCCGGGTTGCGGCGTGGGTGACGACTTTTCCTGGATTGGCAATTATGACCACGGTGTTGTCAATCAACCTGCTTGGTGACGGTTTGCGTGATATTCTTGATCCTCGGCTCAAACTTTAATGACCTGCGAAACGGTATTTTCCTATGGCTAACCTCAAGGTGCTCATTGCATCGTACTTAGAACCTGAACACGTTGAGCAAATCCGGCAGGAGGTGCCAGAAGTTGACGTGATTTACCGCCCTGATTTAATCGGTAAGCCGCGTTATATTGCGGATCACACAGCTCCGATTGACCGAACGCCAGAGCAAGAACAGGAGTGGCGCGACCTGCTGGCACAGGCAGATATTCTGTTTGACTTTGACCACAGCCACCGTGACGATTTACCAGAACTGGCCCCGAATCTCAAATGGATACAGGCGACGAGTGCGGGAATCGGGCAGTTTGTGAAGCGGCTGGGTTATCCAGAAAAAACGGACTGGGTTTTTACAACGGCGAGCGGCACCCACGCTCGCCCACTGGCAGAATTTGCGCTGATGGCGATGCTGATGTTTGCCAAGAATTACGAATACCTCGCATCAGAGAAAGAAAAACACCACTGGCAGCGCTACTGTGCTACGGAACTGGCCGGAAAAACGGTGGCGGTTATTGGTCTGGGGCGTATCGGGCAGGAGATCGCGCGGCTGGCAAAGGCGTTTGATATGCGTGTTGCTGGCACCCGTCGGAATCCGGCGTTACCTGTT
>JBCCQC010000377.1:0-5168 GCA_039024535.1 Chloroflexota bacterium | reverse complement strand
CACTGACGCTGTGCGAACCGGTGTTTGGCGAGAACGTACGCAAAGACCCGGAACTGGGCGACTTCGCCACCATGCGCGGTATGAAATCTGCCGTGGTGGTGCCGCTGCGTGCAGGGTTCGATAACTTCGGCGTGATGATCTTCGCCAGCCGCAAAGCCGGGGTCTTCAGCGAAGAATATCGCAGCTATCTACAGGCTATTGGCATCCAGACGACAATTGCACTCCAGAACGCCGCGCTGTACCAGAACCTCTACGAAGAAAAAGAGCGCATTGTTGAAATTGAGAAGGAAGCCCGCAAAAAGCTGGCCCGCGACCTGCACGACGGCCCCACCCAGACGATCTCTGCCATTGCTATGCGTATGAGCATCATCCGCATGATGCTGGATCGCACGCCGGAAGAAGTACCGGCAGAACTCAAGAAAATCGAAGAACTGGCACTGCAAACCACCAGCGAAATCCGGCTGATGCTGTACACATTGCGCCCGCTGGCCCTGGAAAGCGAAGGTGGGCTTACGTCTGCGCTGGAGCAACTTGCAGACAAGTTCGAGGCAGTCTATGAGCAGCACGTTGAGGTGATGGTGAGCACACGGGCAGCAAAGGTACTGACTGAATCCCAGTCAGAGACGATTTTCTCCATCGCACAGGAGGCCGTGAACAACGCCCGTAAACATGCTCAGGCCCGGACGATTAAAGTGCGCGTGACTACCTACGAAGATATGGTGATGCTGGAAATCGCAGACAACGGCAAGGGCTTCGATGTCGAAAAGCAGCGGGCAGCAGCCCGTGGGCGCAACAGCCTGGGGATGCAGAACCTGACCGATCTCGCCAACCTGCTGGACGGCACC
The DNA here is from genome assembly GCA_039024535.1 of Chloroflexota bacterium. Classification (GTDB taxonomy): domain Bacteria; phylum Chloroflexota; class Anaerolineae; order Aggregatilineales; family Phototrophicaceae; genus DAOTTY01. Next base: position 4,323 of record JBCCQC010000377.1, on the reverse strand, counting down.
CTGACGATAGACAGCGCCCCCGGCAAGGGCACCACCATTACCGTACTCAGTCCGCTGGATCCAGCGGGGCTGAACAAACGCCGCCCCACAAAACCGCGCAAGCGCCGCCGCGACCGGTTCCAGCTTGCAGCCATGCGCTAGCGTTGTATACTGCGTGCCCATAAACCAGCAGGCAGACAACAGGACAAACGCATGACGCACTCTGAACTGGCCGCCCTGCGCGGGGAACCGAGCTACGTGTGGCGTGCCGGGCAGGAACGGCGCTTGAAAATGATTGAGGCATGGGGCTGCCTGCACCAGCAATCGAGGGTGTTGGTGGCCGGGTGTGGCAACGGCATGTATGCCAGCCAGCTACGCCGCCGCTGTACCCCCCACGTTGAGGCGTTTGACATTGAGGCCGACCGCGTGGCCCTTGCACAGGAAGACACCCCCCACGCGCTCGTGGCGGCTGCGGAGCAAATCCCCTACCCGGATAATGTGTTTGACATGGTGCTCTCGCATGAGGTAATTGAACATGTGGTAGATGACCGCGCCACAGCACATGAGATGATGCGCGTCTTAAAACCCGGCGGCAGGCTGATCCTGTTTGCGCCCAACCGCTGGTACCCGTTTGAAACACACGGGCACTACTGGCGCGGCGAATATCACTTCGGCAACACGCCGCTCATTAACTATCTGCCAGATGCACTGCGTGACCAGCTTGCCCCGCATGTGCGTGCCTACCGCCAGCGTGACCTGCTTGCACTGTTTAACGGCACACCGCACCGTATTACCCATCACAGCCGGGTATACGGTGGCTACGACAACATCATTGCAAAAGTCGGCACACCGGCACGGATTGTGCGCGATGTGCTATACACGCTGGAAAACACGCCGGCTGATGTCATCGGCCTTTCTCATTTGCTGGTGATTGAGAAAGTCTGAATCCGGTTATAATTCCCTGAAAAACGTAAAAAATAGGCTATACTCCCCGTGCTCTGGATGCTGGCGCAGAAGCCCCGGCCATGTTGAGCACTACAGTGGATGATGGATGTATGAGGTGTGTTACGAGATGGGTGTGCGAATTCTGATTGCGGAAGATAACTACACGTTGCGGCGGCTGTACCTGAAAAGCCTTGAAAACTTCGACGCGGAAATCATTGAGGCGGATAGCGCGAAAGAAACGATGGAACTGGTATCCAGTGACATGTTCGATATGGTCATCTGCGATATTGAAATGGGCGATGGTATGAACTTCGAAACGATTGAGGCAGCAGCAGGCATGGGCATCCCGGTGATTGCGATCTCTGCGTTCGAAAATTATGCAGACGAGTGCCTGCGCCGGGGCGCAACAACCTTCTTCAGCAAGCCGTTCCCAACACGCACACTGGCAAATGCAGTACGCGCACAGTTCGAGGCTCCAACCGGGTAAACGCTACGCCATCAACGCCTTCAGGTGCTCCTTCACGCGGGCCATGCTGTCGATGCGTAGCTGTGGGTCTTTTTGCAGCATCATGTCTACCAGACCGGCCAGCAGTGGCGGCGCATCCTGTCGTTCGACAATCACGGGCGACACCGGCTGCGATAAAATCTCTGAGATGGCAACGGCTGGCGTGGAACCGCCGAATGGCAGCTTACCGGTGAGCATTTTGTATATCGTCATCCCCAGCGCCCACACGTCAGATTTCACTGTGGCTTTGCCGCCGTAGATAATCTCTGGTGAAACATAGGACAGGGTACCCAGCACCGAACCCGGTGCAGTCATCGGCGTGGCATTGCTCAGGTGTGCGACCCCGAAATCCATCAGGCGGGGCGACCCTTTAGCCGTGAACATGATGTTGGACGGCTTGATGTCACGGTGAATGATACCCGCGCTATGGATATAGTCGAGGGCGCTGGCAAGTGCATACGATACCTGCACGGTGGGCTGGATGGGCAACCGGGTATGCTTCTGAATCTGCGCACTCAGCGTAAGGCCGTCCACATACTCCATGATGATGTAGTAGTCGTCGCCCTCGTTGTGAATGTCGAAAATCTTCACGATGTGCGGGTGGTCTAACTGCTCTAGGGCACGCCCCTCACGGATAAAGCGCTTTGCAAGTTCCGGGTTGTCGTTCAGAATCTCCGGTTTAATCGCCTTAATAGCAACCGTCTGGCCTGCTGTGCGGTCATAGCTTTTGAACACCACGCCCATCGCGCCATTACCCAGCTTGTTCTGCACCTCGTAGCGCCCTGCAATCACATCACCCTGCTGCATATCCGCACCTCCCTACCATGACTTATGCCACCACACGATTCTACTACACCGCGCTAGAACGTCGGGTAAACCGAATTTCGCAGCAGGTAATCAAAGCCCTGCAACGTCACCAGATTACGCATGGTGTAGCCATACTGGATGTATTCCCCGGTAAAGAGTGTCGTCCCGGCATTACTCGGCGGCGTGGAGGGGTGAATCAGGTCGGGACTCATGCCAAGATTAGGGAGTTGCTGCATGGCAAGCCAGTAGTTCATCAGCGACACATCATAAGCCTGTGCCACGCGAATAATCGCGTAGTTGTAGGGGCGTTCGTTCCACTCTGGCAGCAGCAGCGGCGGCACCGTACTCAGCACCGGCACAATATCGGCGTCGATGGTAGTCTGCACAATCAGTCCCAGATTTTCCTCGAACTCGGCCACATCCATCACGGTGGCATCGTTAGTACCCAGCATGATAAGTGCAAAAGCCGGTTTGCGTGTGTTGTACTCGCACACCAGCGGGGACATCTGTAACGGGCAACCGGCGGTAGCTTTGTTCGGGTTCAGCACATCCCGCGTAGACCAGCCCACGGCCACGGCTACTGAACGCTGCCCGAACGAACTGCTGCTGTCCGTCCCGAAGTAATCCAGCACATGCGATAGATACTCGAACTCACCGAGGTTATAAACACCGCTGCCATAAGGCGTCAGGTACATCTGCGCGGCGGTGATGCTATCGCCCACTTTCGAAAACCCGTTCATGGTACGTCCGGCGGCGCGGCCCCGCTCAAAAATGGCCCGGTTCTGCGCAGTGTCAAAGTTCCAGAACGGCGCATACTGCAAAATCATTTCTTCGTCGGGCTGCGTGACGGGCAGGGTATCCAGCGCATATGCATCGCCGGTTTCAATCTGTGTGTAGGGCACCCACCCGACAATACCGTTGTACAGGTCAGCTTTGACCCATGCGTTATCCATGCTGCGGCCCAGCGCGGTAATCTGCATCCCGCCGTTAAGCAGCATCAACACACCCGTCGATTCCTCCGGCAGCACGTAGGCATTCACCGTCTGGTCGGTGTTTATCACCTGCGCCGGGATGCCCTCCTGAGCGTTAACGCTGTACCCGGCACCGAGCAACACGAAAAAAAACACAAACAACACGACCCTGTAGGGGCGACCCGGTGGGTCGCCCTGGACTGCGATACCTGTTGTTACTCGGTTTCGCCACACATGCGCCACGTGCCACCCTCCTGCACCACACGGTGATTGCCCAGTGGCAGGTTCGTGTCTTCGGTGCCATACGTGACCACAATATCCCCTTCACAGGTAACGCGGGTGCTCCCATCGTCGAGGGTACCGGCAGCGGTGCAGCTTGCCCCCTCCAGGCGGGCATCCAGTTGCGCAAATTGTGCAATACGTGACTGCGCGATGGACTCCCACTCTGCACAGGAAAGGCTGCGGGCCGTGCTTTCGTCACCGCTCACAAGCGCCTCAAAATACCCGGTCACAGCGGCCTCTGGCCCACTGCTGGCACAGGCGGCCACCGCAAATACAGTCACAACCAGCAGCAGGAAAACACTAAACTTCTTCAGGTTCGATGATGTCATGGTAGATGGTATCCAGCATATTCAACACAACGAGATTATAGAGCGTGATGCCGTATTCTGCCTCACGCCCGGTAAAGGTAACGCCAGTACCGCCCTGTGTGAGGTGGGCATAGTCATTGCCGATGCCATAGGACGGCAGCGAGTGCGCCGCCAGCCAGAAGTTAATCAGTGGGATATTGTATTCGGCGGACACTTCGATAGTAATCACGTTCATCGCCATAATCTGGCCCCACCTGTCGGTATTTTCCGGTCGGTTGGTGAACGTGCTCAACACCGGGATGACCCCGCGCTCAATCGAGCGTTCTACGGCTTCGATCAGGAAATCACGATACTGGTCGCGGGTAAGCACCAGAATATCGTTCTGGCCGAACATCAAAAACGCGACACTGGCCGGGTTATGGCGGTATTCACACAGCAGCGGCGGCTCGTTCGGGTTGCAATCTGCGCCAGCCGTCCACAGCGGGTCAAAAATCGACGAGACGTTAAAGCCATCCCGCGAGGCGAT
>JBCCQC010000376.1:0-5171 GCA_039024535.1 Chloroflexota bacterium | reverse complement strand
GAGCAACGACGGACTTCAACTGAATGGCACGGATGATGTGGAACCGAGTGCCGAGCAGCCGAAGCTGAGAATGGGGGCCGGGAGCCGGCTGATGTTTTTTATCCTGTTCGGGCTGGGCGCGTGTGTGATCCTGTGTGCGCTGAGTGTGGGTGGATCGGCTTATGTGGTGTATCGCTCCACGCAGCCAGCCGTGGATGCCAGCCGCACGTTTTTAGAGGCGCTGGGCGACCGGGACTATGCGCTGGCCTACGGGTATCTATCGCCCACGCTGCGGAGTGAGTTCGAAACGCAGGAGAGCTTCGCGCAGAGTATGCAGGATCGTGGCATTATTCCGGTGGAGGTAGAAACTTTCTGGGGGCGGTCAATCGCCGATAATGAAGCGTCTATGCGAACGGATGTTATCTACGAAACCGGCGTGGAGCAGGTTGCTACTGTGAACCTGCGCTGGAATCCATCGGTTGAGTTGTGGGAAATTACCGGTTTCAGCTTCGAGTCGCCCGATGCGGTGGAATAAAGCACGCGGCGGCAATATATCTGGTGGCAATGTTCTCATCCAACGTTTAAAATAGTCGCCTGTGAAATCAAGAACAAAGCAGACTGAACGCACTTAGAGTAAGCGTAAGAGTTTTAAGAGGAAGATACTGACATATGGCAGAGATGGTCAAAACGGATCTTGTTACCGTCACCATCGATGGTAAAGAATTCCAGGTTCCGAAGGGAACCAACCTCGTAGATGCCGCCAAGCAGATTGGCAACGACATCCCGGTATTTTGCTACCACCCGAAGATGGAGCCGGTGGGCATGTGCCGCATGTGCCTTGTGGAACTGGGCGGTGTGATGCGTGACCGTGCTACGGGCGAAGTGATGATGGACGAGGAAACGGGGGAGCCGAAGGTACGCTGGTTCCCGAAGCTGCAAACCGCCTGCACGCAGATTGTGAGCGACGGGATGCACGTGAAGACGAACACCGAAATGGTGGACGTTGCGCGTAACGATGTGCTGGAGTTTTTGCTGACGAGCCACCCGCTGGATTGCCCGGTGTGTGATAAGGGCGGCGAGTGCCCGCTGCAAAACCTGACGATGGAGCACGGGCCGTCGGCCAGCCGCATGTACTTCGAAGACAAGATACACATGGAAAAGCACTACCCGCTGGGCGACCTGATTTACCTCGACCGCGAACGCTGCATCCAGTGTGCGCGTTGTACCCGCTTCCAGGCAGAAATTGCGGGGGATGATGTGCTGGCCTTCCATGAGCGTGGTCGCCGCCTTCAGATTATCACCAACAGCGACCCCGGCTTCGATAGTTACTTCAGCGGTAACACCACGGACATCTGCCCGGTGGGTGCGCTGACTACCGAAGACTTCCGCTTTGGTGCCCGCCCGTGGGAACTGACGAGCGTTGCCAGCATCGCCCCGCACGATCCGGTGGGCAGTAACATTACGCTGAGTACCCGCCTTGACCGTGATTTCGGTGGCCGCCAGAAGATTAAGCGCGTGATGGCCCGCCAGAACGAGCAGGTTAACGAGATCTGGATTGACGATAAGACCCGCTTCGGCCATCACTTTAGCCGCGACGAGGAAAGCCGCCTGCTGGAACCGATGATCGACAGTGACGGCCAGTTTACGGCTACGCAGTGGGATAGTGCTATGCGTGCCGTTGCCGATGCGCTCACGGGTGCAGAGGGCAACATCGGTGTCATCGCAGGCAGCTACATGAGCAACGAAGACCTGTGGGCACTGCGCAAGCTGGTAGAAGGTGTGGGCGGCAGCAAGTTCGGTGCATGGATGCCGCAGGCTGGCGGTGATCTGGTGGCGCAGGTGGGCCTGCCGAAGGGCAGCAACCTGAGTGAACTGGGCAGGGGTGACGCGGTGCTGGTTATTGCTACCGACCTCGAAGAAGAAGTGCCCATTTACCGTCTACGCCTCAAGCAGGCTCGTGAGCGTGGCGCAAATGTGTTTGTCGCTAACGCCCGTAAGACCCGGATGGACGACTTTGTGCGCCGTGCAGAGCGCCTGCGCTATGAGACGGGCAATGCCGCTGGCTTTATGGCCGGTATCGCAGAAGCCGCCCCGGACGCGGCAAAGACGCTCTCTGAAGCTGACAACGTGGTGATCGTCGCTGGCTCCGAGGGACTGGATGTGGCCGGTAGCCGCGCACTGATGCAGGCTGCTGCTAACTTCCTGATTGAAACCGGGCACGCTGGTAAGCCGAATAACGGTCTGGTGGGTGTGTTCCCCGGCCCCAACGGGATGGGCCTGTCTGACATGGGTTACACGCCAGAGGCCACGCAGGACATCATGGCGAACCCGCCGCAGGTGTTGATTGTGGCGCAGGCCGATATGCTTTACGATGACCCGCAGGCGGTGAACTTCCTCCAGCGCGTAGAGACAATTATCCACCTGACGCTGTTTGAGGGCGAAGTGGCCCCCAACGCAGCAATCGCACTGCCGGTACAGTCCTTTGCAGAGCGCGATGGCACTTACACCAGCATTGAGCGCCGCGTCCAGCGTTTCTATGTGGGCCAGGGGCCGATGGGCGAGGCACTCCCGGCATGGCAGGTGGCATCACGCATTGGCGCACTGCTGGAGCAGGGCCGCGAGAAGAACAGCGCCGCACAGGTGATGCTGGAAATCACGAAGAACGTCCCGGCCTATGCAGGCTGCCGCTACAAGAACCTGTCTAAGACGGAAACCCAGTACCCACTCATCGGGCGCGATGATGTGTACTACGGTGGCACCGCCTACGATAACAAGGGTGGTCTGGGCGTCAGCCTGGGCTGTGAAGCCGAAAATGGCGATGTGAGCACGGGCGAAGTTAACCTGCCGAAGGTGGCATCTGCTGCTGATGGTGAACTGATGATTGTGCCCACGCGCGAACTGTATAACATGGAGCGTGTGTTCCGCCCGAGTGTGAAGGCGATGATGAAGCCGCGCACGCCACAGCCGTATGTGGAAATCAACGCGGAAGACGGCGAAAAGCTGGGTATTGCCGATGGTGACGACGTAACCGTTACATTTGACGGCGGCGACGTAACCGTCACGGCGCGGGTAAACGGCGCAGCACCACAGGGGACGGCACTGCTGCCGCGCCACCTGGCAGAGATTGCAACCCCGATGGTTCCGACTGTCGGTAAGATCAGCAAGTAGAACACAGGGGAACGACGTTATGTTTGGTTACGATCCGAATGCGGTCATCATGTGCAGCGATAGCTTCTGGTGCTCTATCACGCACCCGATCATCGCCTCACTGCTCATCTTCTTCCTGGTGCTTACTGGCTTTGCCTACACCACCTTCCTGGAGCGTAAGTTCATCGCGTTCTTCCAGCAGCGCAGCGGCCCCAACCGTGTGGGGCCGGGGGGCTGGCTACAGCCCGCTGCCGATGGCCTCAAACTTATCTTCAAAGAGGATATTGTTCCGGCAGAGGCGTACAAAGCGGTTTACTTCCTCGCGCCGGTACTGAAGACGGTGCCCTACCTGATCGTCTTCGCGGTGATGCCGTGGGGCCCGGATGTCAACATTCCGTGGTTCAACGGGGAGTGGTACCGCGTTAAGCTGGGGATTGCTGATGTAAACGTGGGTGTGCTGTGGCTGCTGGCGATTACCTCGCTGGCGACATATGGTGTGGTGCTGGCTGGCTGGAGCAGTAACAACAAGTACGCCATGCTCGGTGGCCTGCGTGCATCTGCCCAGATGATTAGCTATGAACTGAGCCTTGGCCTGGGTATTGCCATCCCGGTGATGATCGTGGGTAGCATGAGCGTCCAGGACATTGTGCAGGCACAGGAAACTGCCGTGCCGGTACTGGGCTGGTTCGTGTTCCAGAACCCGCTGGCGGCGGCTATCCTGGGTATTGCGCTGCTGGCAGAAGTGAGCCGGACTCCGTTCGACCTGCCAGAAGCCGAACAGGAACTGACGCAGGGCTATATGACGGAATACAGCGGTATGAAGTTCGCTATCTTCATGATGGCCGAGTACCTCGGTATGATCGGCGTCAGCATGATCTGGGTCACGATGTACTTCGGTGGCTGGGGCGTTGGCGGTAACATTGTTGGGAGTATGCCGCTGCTTGGCCCGGTGATTATGATCGGCAAGATTGTTGCTGTGCTCGTCTTCATGGTGTGGATCCGTGCGACACTGCCGCGCTTCCGCTATGACCGCCTGATGTCGTTTGGCTGGAAGGTGCTGCTGCCGCTGGCATTTGTTGCTGTTGGCTGGACGGCGGTTTCGCTGGCCGTGGGCGATAGCTTCCAGAGCCCGGTAGCCTATGCCATTTCGTCTGTGATCTTCGGTGTGGTACTGGTGGGTGGCGCGTGGCTGCTGTTCAGCGCCCGTGAGGATCAGGAAGAAGTTGAAGTTTCACTGGCCGATGACCCGATGGTCACGGGCGAACGTCGTGGACTGATCCCGCTGGCTGTTGAAATTCTCGGCACGCCGATTTCGCTGCTGTACGACACGTTCGACAAGCTGAACGAGAAGGGCAAGCGCGACCGTGCTGCCATCGCAGCCGAACTGCGCGAATTCTCGTCAACATTCGGCTCACAGAAGAAAGACGACGACGAACAACTCCCGCCACCGGAGGCAGAAGCCCCGGCCAGCGGTGACTAGTAGGGGTCTGGCGTACCAAACCCCGACCGGACATGATAAATAGTCCGCAGGGGTGAGACTATGCCGCGCCCACACAACCAACAAAAACGATTTGACAGACATTTAGCGTGAGGTGCCATTTATCGTATGAATATCATCAAAGGATTCGCCACCACGTTCAAGCACGTTTCGCGGGAATCGGTAACGCTCCAGTACCCGGAGCAGGAAATGCCGTTCCAGCAGCGTTTTAAGGGCCGCCACCACCTGCGCCGCTATGAAAACGGCCTGGAGAAGTGTATTGGCTGCTCATTGTGTGCGGCTGCCTGCCCTGCGGATGCCATCTGGGTAGAGGCGGCAGAGAATACCGACGAGGAGCGTTACAGCCCCGGTGAGCGTTACGCCAAGACGTATGAGATTAACATGCTGCGCTGCATTTTCTGTGGTTACTGCGAGGATGCCTGCCCGACGCAGGCGATTCAGCTTGGTCACGAGCACCGCATGAGCTTTACCGACCGCCGCGACGCCATTTACGTGAAGGATATGCTCATTGACCCGCCGGTAGAGGGAGCAGAGGGCACGCCGCGTG
>JBCCQC010000375.1:0-5172 GCA_039024535.1 Chloroflexota bacterium | reverse complement strand
GCGGGCGTGGGGAATTTGAGAGGAGCTGCCCCCAGTACGAGAGGACCGGGGTGGACGAGGCGCTCGTGTGCCGGTTGTTACGCCAGTAGCACTGCCGGGTAGCGATCCTCGGAAGGGATAACCGCTGAAAGCATCTAAGTGGGAAGCCCCCCTCGAGATGAGATTCCCGAAAGACCGCTTGAAGACGACAAGCTGGATAGGCGGGGGGTGGAAGCGCAGCAATGTGTGAAGCTGACCCGTACTAATGGTCGCGAGCCTTGATAAGTGCATCTTCCATGTGGAGATGTGGAGAAAAGGGCGATTGAAGCGTCGGAAGCAAGAAGCGACAAACCCACACCGCAGGTGAGAAAGACAGCGCGAGATGATCTGCATATGAAGCTGGGAAGCTGCTGAGGCAGCACCCAAGAGAGAGGCAGAGAGAGAAGAGCAGGTGGTGTATGTTGGTGGCTCGAGCAGTGGGGGTCCACCCGGCAACATCCCGAACCCGGCAGTTAAGCCCGCAAGCACGGATGGTACTGCGCTGGAGACGGCGTGGGAGAGTACGTGGCTGCCAACCCCACCGTTTTTCATCTCTGGCTCTCGCCAGCACTCACACGGCCCCTCGCACACATGCAGCGGGCTCTTTTTGTTTGTGCTGGCGGCGAGTATTATCCCACCGCCACACACAACAGCCCATGATCGGGCTTTTTTATTCTCCGGCCTCGTCCCCGATGAACCCGTTTTCCGTTAGATACTCCGTGGCAACCTCATGATAGGGCCGTCCCTCGACCTGAACACCAGAATTCAATGCTATAAGCTGCTCTGTATCGAGGCTCTGGAAAACGGGATGCAGCAGCAGCGAAATCTGCGGGAACTGCCGCAGCACTTCGCCGCGAATGGTGGGTGTGGGCTGGAATACAGGCATGGCACCCCGGTCATCTTCCAGCAAAATAAGATCGGACACCTCAATTGTTGCATCCGTGCTGAACCCCATACCCGCATTAATACCATTTACATTTTCGCTTACTGCCTGTTCCGTTGTAGTCGAGGAGGCACCCGCAATGACCAGTATCTGGCTATCAGCGAGTTCAAAATCATAAACCGCCTCAAAAGCTGGCAGGGCATCCGGGCGAGATACAAATGTTTCGCTACCAACCAGAAATACATCTCCGCCATTGTTGATGAACGCCGCAAAGTCCGACATCGTGTTCAGGTCATTGGCTTCTGCAAAGTCCTGGCGTATCACAATTGCATTGGTATTGTTGGCAGGGGCCGGCGTTAACCAGATCACGTCATTGTAAGCAGCATCCAGCGCCGCTACCTTTGAATAGGTAAAGTAATTGTTGCGGATGGTCGCCTCATCGAAGGTGAAGTTCTCAACGTTGGCAAACAGATTGCTGTAGGCAGTACCGGTGTATTCTGCGTACAGGTCAAGCTGCCCGGAGAGCAACGCACGGCGCACCGTCAGGGTGTTGCCAGTATTGGTGAGATCTTCTACCGCAAAACCATTTTCCTCCAGCATCACCATAATCAGATGACCCAGCAGAATACTTTCCTCGAAGTTTTTGGAACCGACCCGGATTATTGGCGTATCCTGGGCAGCAAGGCCCCCCACACTGCCAGTGATTATCGTCACTGCAAGGATCAAAACGGCTATCATTTTCCTGGTAAACATAGAGGCTCCCTTTAACGTACTCTTTTTGCAGGGGTTTTTAACGCAGAATGGGGGCGATGTGCAATGTTTAGAACGGGGCGTGGTCATCACAACCGCGCCCCACGGGACGTACAGGGGATTACTGGCCCGGTGCTGACGGTGTGTTCACAGCGAATGGCAGCGGAATAATGTCATCTACAGACGTGGCATCGCTGGCTGTACTTCCCGGTGCAGCAGGGATGACGTTAGCATTAAATGACTCCGTGTTGGAAACCGGCACAAAGTCCACTGCCGGCGGCAACTCAACTACTGTCTCCGTAACCGGCGCGGGTACTGCGCCGGTAGCTTCGCCTTCCGCATCAATGGTGGGTAGCTGGGAGGGCAGTTTGCCCGGTAGCACAACCACATCTTCTGCCAGGTTCACGTGGTTGATGGTGGTTTTGCCACCGCCCCGGTAGGCAATTGCAAACTCGCCGCTGGTGGGGAACTCTGCTGCCAGTGCGCTCCACGGGCGCCACGCGCTGTCATCCAGCGGGGTGAGTACATCAGGCACAATCTGGAACTCCTCAATTGTCGTGATCCAGTTGCCGCCATCTCTAAACTGGTATTCTTCCAGTTGCAGGTGAATCTGGCCGTCCAGCGGATCGACCAGTGCAGGCAACACATCCGGGCGGGAGCCAAACACGACCATATACATATTGCCGAATGGGTGCGGCCTTACAGAAACGCCCACCTCACGGTAGCCCCGGTTGGTGACGGTGCTGTTGTGGATTTCGGAATTCTGCCAGTAGTTGATGGCAAAGGCCGGGTTTGCGCCGGTAGCGACGATCTCGCCTACGGCCACGCGCTCCTCGTTATTGTAGTACGGCCAATCATACTGGAAGTCTACGGCTCGCTGGCGTGGGCTACGGCCCTGCGCGTCGGCGTGCGGGTTATCCGGCCAGCTCGGTAGGGATAGCACGTAATTGGCCTGGTCTGCGGCCATGCGGGTGAGCGTGTCATTCAGTTTGACCGGCCACATCCCCTGGCTGATGCGCCACTCATTGAGCAGGGCCACCACTTCCAGTTCAGTGTCACTGTAGGTGCTTGCCAGTGCCTGACCCGGCTGGATGTCTATGGTTTCGCCTGCCGGTGTGCCAGACGATGGCCCGTTGTCGACGACCAGATCTGCTGCGGCTTCTGATGCGCTTTCCGTGTGGCTGGCTGGATAGGCCAGCAGGAAGGTGTCGTCAGTAATGACAGAAAGTGACTGACTGGATACCCAGCCGATGCGGTTCTCATAGGGGATGCGGTACCAGTCTCCATCTTCACTGGTGCCCAGCACGCGGTCAATTGCCGTCGGGCTGATGGAACCGATGGCCTCTGCGGTGGTGGAGGGGCCGAGGCGCACGTTCAGCAGCACGTCGCCCTCAAAAATGAACGACGCTGGCACGCCTTCGACTGCTGCGATGAGTTCTGCCATATTCTGGACGGGGAGCACATCGCCCATATTGCCGTCAAGTGTAATCTGTACGCCGCTATCCACCGGGATTTCCGTCAGGCCGCTGTTGGTGGCAATAAATACCTGCCCGGCCCGCGCCAGCAAACCCGCATCCCCGTTCCCGGCCACGGTGAGATCGAACTGGCCGCCACGGGTGAGCGTTTGCTTGGCCCCGGTGGAGACGGTAAAGGTGGCGGGTTTTTCATCCGGGCTGGAAAGTACCTGGCTGGTGCCGCCGCGCAGCACAAAATACTCAATATTGTAGCCTTCTGCGCTGCTTTCCAGTTGGTCGATGCGAATTTCTGTCTCTGGCTGGAGCGTGACGAAGGCATTTTCTGCAAAAAAGCGAATGGTACCGCCGCCGTCGGCGCTGGTGCGGATGGTATCGCCCACGCCGATGACACTTTCAACATTGATAGGCACCCACGTATCGGTACCCACGCGCTGGAGTTCGACGCCGGAGGAGTCCGCAGAGAGGAAAGCGACCAGTTGAGACTGGGCATACGCCGCCCCGAATGTGATGAGCAGGGCGGGGATAAGAACACGAATATATCTGACCATTGTCGTTACCTCGACAAACCGTTTTTATACTATATGAAACACAATCTCTTACGTTTTATTGTGCCCCGATTGACGAGGTAATGCAAGCGGTATTGAGCGCTTTATGAAGAAAATTTCGGAGTGTTAAAGCCTCTAAAAATCGACGGCGAGTTCCTCAAGGAACGTGGGCTGGATGTACTTGAGCACGCCCAGGTTTTCCAGTTCGCGCACTTTCACGTTTAACGTCTCATAGGGGATGAACCGGCACGAGTTTACCAGCGGGGCGGTGCTGCTAACGAACGATGGGCGGCAGATTTGCGTGTTAATCCACTCGCGCATTTCTACCGGGGCCACAATGTATAGCTGCACGTCTTTATCCGGGCGGGCGAGGTTGATGTCGTTAAGGCGTACCAGCCCCGCCAGCACGTTTTCGTCTGTTTCTACGTCAAACACGGATACAATCTGGTTGTCTTTGACCCACAGCACGTCAATTTCGGCCAGCAGTTCGCGCATGGTGCCGTCCATGCTCTCTGGCAGTTCCTCGCCCAGCAGTTGCTCCGGGTGGATGACATCCTCGTGCTTGATTTCTTCCCGTACCTTGCGCGGCATCCACAGCGAGACGCCAATTTCCTGCCCGATTTCGCAGATCAACAGAATGATGTCTTTTGAGTCGATGCCCTCTTTTTTCGGTTCGGCCTGTTCTTCGGTTTCATCTTCCTGCAAGCGTCGTGCCACTTCCGCGAAGGCGGCTTCGGCGTCCTGTTCTGTGGCGGCTTTCTGGTCGGCAGCCGGGTCAAACGTCATGGCCTGGGTTGTGCGGCGCGGCTGGGGCGGGTTCCGCCGGATTTCCGGTTCAGCGGCGGGGCGTTCTTTCGGTGCGGCTTCTGCTGTTGGCGCGGCTGGCTCTGCATGGACAGGTTCTGGCTCTGGCGTGGGGGCCGGTGCGGGTGGCGCAGTGGCTGCAACAGGTGGGGCCGGTTCCGGTTCGGCGGTAACTGGCTCTGCGGTCTGTTCTGCTGGATCGGTTTCGGCTTCGGCACGGGCGGCAGCTTCATCAAATGCTTTTTCTACTGCCTCGTCGTTTTCGTCCAGCACGAGTTTGCCGGTTTCGCGGGTTTCCTGCACCATACGCCGTTTGATGGTGGCACGCAGGCGGCGCAGCAAATACACCGAGTCTTTTTTGATTTCTGGCACGGGGGACTCTACAAAGTGGTTGGTAATGGCTTCTGACAGGCTGGGGGCGTCTCGCAGGTAGGAAAGCTGATTCTGGAAGCGCACCACGGGCACCCAGTCTTCGAACTGCAATTTTGCCAGTACATTGACCGGCACATAGCACGTCGCGCTGTTGGATGTAAACCACGTCGACTGTTTGTTGTCTTTGTAGGGGGCATCCGTCACGGTAAGCACACCGGCAAAGGTTTTCAGGTCAGCAATATAGGCGAACACAATATCGCCCTGCGACATCTCTTCAACTACCGACCATCGGCGCAGGCGATAGCTGACGATGCTGCTGTCTGAT
>JBCCQC010000374.1:0-5172 GCA_039024535.1 Chloroflexota bacterium | reverse complement strand
GCGAACACGCCCACCCACTTTCCGCGTAGTTCAGAGAAGCTGTTGTACTCAAACTGTGTTTCTACCAGCAGGCGTTTGCCCCGCAGCAGGTACATCCCTGTAAAATCAACACGATTGGCGGCGTTCCAGTCCGGGCGAACACCAAAGGCAATATCAGCCTCACCACGTTCCACCGCCCCTACCGGGTCTGTTGTGTTGATGAACTCTACGTTCACATCCCAGCGCAGCCCCATCTGCCCCGCGACATTAGCAGCAGCCTCTGCAAGTCGGCGCTCACCCTCCGGGGTTTCTGGCGGTGGGTTAAATACGCCAGCGACCCGGACTACACCGGACGACTGAACACGTGGCAGCGCGTACTGCTGCGGGTAGGGCACATCTGTGCTGAACTGTGCGAGCTGCGGGGCTTCCTCTCCGATGTTCTCCCACAGTTTGATCGTATCCTCCGGGTAGGGTGCAGACGGGAAGAACGCATTGTGGATGTCGGCCATATCGCCGTTGCTCACCAGATATTGCAGCGTGCGATTTACCAGATTGCGCAGGTTTACATCCTGGCGGCGCATGGCGATAGTGTACGGTTCTGGCTGCACGGTCTCGTCCAGCAAACGGGTTCGGTCGGGGTCTACCCGCTCGCGGAGCTGGTAGCGTTTGCCCACCACGCCATCAATCTCATTGTTCACCAGCGCCACCAGTGCCCCGTCCATCGTCAGGTAGCGCTGTACCGTCAGTGCTGTGCCAGAACGCTGCTGCCAGAAGGTGAGCGCATTCTCGCTGTCTGTGCCCGTCACCACACCCACACGGCGGTTTGCCAGCCCGTTCAGGTTCTCCGCACCGTCGTCCAACCGCACCATCATAGCCTGGCTACCCTGGTAGTAAGGCTGGCTGAACTCCACTGTATTACTCAATTCCCGGCGGTGTACCTGCGCAGCGATGAGCAGGTCAATGTCGTCGTTCAGCAGCACATCAATGGCCGTCTGCCGCGTAACCTGAGAAAATTCAACTTCCACACCCCACGTTTCGGCCAGTTTACGGCCCAGTGTCGCGTCAAAGCCGTCAACCTCGCCACGAATATTGAGTTCACCAAATGGCGGTTCGTTATACAGCATCCCCACACGCACCGTGCCGGATTCCTGAATACGTGCCAGCGCAGACTGTGCCAGCAGCGCATCAAATGGCGCGGACGGGGGCACCGGCACCGGCGTGGGCGGTACCAGCGTGGGCACAGTGCCCTGCGCGGTGGCAGGCGTGGAGTACACAGCACAAACCAGCACCATCATGATGCTGACAACTAACATGAATGGCTTCATGGCTTATTCCTGATACAGATCGTTTTTGTGGATGTATGCTAGCACAGGGTTCGGGACGAGGTAACGCACACTTTTGCCGGACTTGATTTGCTCCCGCACGCGCGTTGCAGAAATACCAATCGGTGGCGCTTCGATGATGTCTACATAGTCCGACAAACCCGGCATAGTGCCATCGTGCATGGTGGGCTGCATGGGCCGCGTGGAGGGCCGCCGCATCACAGCCAGCCGACAGTGCTGAACAATTTCCTGTGGAGCATGCCAGCGGGTGAAGGCTCGAAAAGAGTCACCACCCATTACAAAGTAGAGCTGGCTACCGGGATACATACTCTCCAGGATTTTTACCGTATCAACAGAGTAGTGTGGCCCTGGCCTTTCCACATCAACCAGCGTCAGATGAAAGCGATCGTTGTCCGCGATTGCCGTTTCAATCATCGCCAGCCGGTGCTCAATCGGCAGCAACCTGCGGCCATCTTTGTGGGGTGGATGCACAACCGGGGCAAAAAATACCCGATCCAGCCTGAGTGTTTCGGCAGCAAACTCGGCCACGATGAGGTGGCCCTGATGCAATGGATTGAAAGAGCCGCCAAATATCCCGATTCGTCCGATGTTAGAGGTCAATCTGACCACTCCAGTTCATGTTCGCCAATGTAAACCGTATCCCCTACCTGTACCCCGGCATCGCGCAGCGCTTTCGTGATTCCGGTGGCTTCCAGAATGTGCTGGAACCGCATGATGGCCTCTTCGTTTTCCCAGTAGGTCATGGCGGCAGCGCGTTCAATGCGGCGGCCTGTCACACGGAAGCCGTCAAACTCCTGTTCAATCTCGAACGCCAGATCATCTTCCGGCAGTTCGTACACAGCAGCGTCTTCCGTGACGGGGAGTTCCTGCTGTGGTAGTTTCGAAAACTCCTCGAACATTCGCCCGATCAGTTCCCGTACGTTGATGTGCGCCGCAGACGAAATCGCCATTGGATTTTTGACGCCGCGTGCTTCCAGCCGCCCTTTGATTTTTTCCCAGCGTTCCTGTGCCTCTGGCAGATCCATTTTGGTGAACACAACAACCTGCGGGCGGTCTTCCAGATGCTCATCGTACAGGGCCAGTTCGGTGTTAATCTGGCTGAAGTCGGCAATCGGGTCGGTGCTGGTGCCATCCAGCAGGTGTATAAGCAGGCGCGTGCGCTGTACATGCCGCAGGAAGCTGTGCCCCAGCCCCACGCCCATATGTGCCCCTTCGATCAGGCCGGGGATGTCCGCTACCACGAGGTCGTTGTCGTCGTAGATCACAACACCGAGGTTCGGTTCCAGCGTGGTAAACGGGTAGGCAGCAATCTTTGGTTTTGCATTGCTGATGACCGATAGCAGCGTGGATTTACCTGCATTCGGGACGCCCACCAGCCCCACATCTGCAATCAATTTCAGTTCCAGCCGTATCCACTTTTCAAGGCCGGGGTCGCCTTTTTCTGCCATGCGTGGGGCCTGGTTTGCAGAGGTCGCAAACCGTGCGTTGCCGCGCCCGCCGCGCCCACCCTTCAGCAGCACCAGTTCATCATCCGGGCGCACAAGGTCGGCCAGAGTTGTATCGGTATCGGCATCCCGTACCACAGTTCCCGGTGGTACCTGGATCACCATATCGTCACCGTTAGCGCCCGTCTTGTTAGAGCTACCGCCCCTGTTGCCGTGCTTTGCGCGGAAATGCACTTTCTTGCCGAATGGCAGCAGTGTGCTCATTCTGGGGTTCACACGCAGGACGACATCGCCGCCGTGCCCGCCGTCACCACCGTTAGGGCCACCACGCGGCACGTACTTCTCTCTGCGGAACGACATCATACCGTCGCCGCCGTTACCACTGCGCACATAAATTTTCGCTTCGTCGAACTGCATCGCTTACTCTCTGCCTGCCGGTTTATGCCGACGTGCGTTGCTTTTTGTTTGTGTTAGCGGGCAGGATTGTATCAAAAGTCATGGGGATGGATAAGCCTCGCGTGTTATCGCCTGTAGTTCAGGCGTCCCGCCCTGCTGTGGATGGGGATAGGGTCGATTGAACTTTGATTCGGCGCACGGCAACCGGGTTCTGCCAGCCAGTAGGCAGGGACTGGATGTATGTTTCCACCTTCCAGCGTTTGTCTTCTATGTCATAGGCCATGCTGTAAACCACAGTTTCTGCGCCCATGTGCTGCGTCAGCAGGCGATGATGGGTACGGCTGTCATAAGACGCCATCCGCTGCTCGGTTCTGGTGTCCATGACGACACAGCGTTTGCCATCATCAGAGAAATGCCGCACTGTGAGGGCATGGTCTGCGCGGAGGATGCCGGTGAAAATACCGGGCGATGCAGAATCGTAGTCCACCTGTTTGTAAAAGCGCCGTAGCAGGTTGCCAGTAAGGTAGTGGCTGGCTTCCTCACGATGGGTTGCGGGTGCTGTTGTCGCATCCTGCAACCAGTACAGGGTTTCCAGATAGTGTTTCTCAACCTGTTGGAGCACAGGTTCCGGGGCAATCCATTCAGCCTGTGTTGCAGAGCCAGCATTTACCCGTTGCAAACGATGCGCCCACGGCACCTGAACTGTGGTGGAACGGAGCGCCGCAACAAGAAGGATACCGGTAAGCAGGAGGATCAGTACAATAATCATGGCTGGTAGCTAACGCTTAAATTGCGTTTAATCTACCAGTGACGGTATGCGCGTGCAACAGCGAGTTGTGCCTGCTACAATGTGTTGAGTGTTACCCACACCTGTTCGCGCAGGCGTTCTCGCTGAAGCGGACGCAGCACAAAGCCATTCACCCGCACCACCTTGAGCGCGATAACCATGTCAGTCTGATCGCTGGACATCACCAGTATCTTCAGGCTGTGGGAAGCGGGTAGTTCGCGGAGTTTGCGTATAAACGGCCAGCCGTGTGTATCAGAAAGCTGTAAATCAACGAGCAGCACATCTGGCCGGTAGTCCTCAATGATGGGTATGGCTTCCCTTGAACTCTGGCAGATGTAAACTTTCATCTCAAGTTCGTCTGTCAGCACGCTGCGGATGAGTTTCTGATCGATAGAGGCACCGCCCCCCACCACCACCGCAGTCTTGCCACGGGTAGCTGCTTTATCCGTTTTGACGCGCTCTGCAGTCTGTGTACGCAGGCTGGCCTTCAGCGGTGAATCATGTTGTGCAGTATCCGTATGAGCGACCTCATAGACCGATACCGTAGCGGTTGAGAAAAACCCCGGTGCGCTGTTGATGAGTTCCTGCAAGACATTTTCAGCATCATTCACCGTGGTAAACGGCCTCCCCTCACGGCCATATAGCACCACAAACTCATCGTGAACATCTGGAACAACCACATGCGACGTAACAAGATTGGCGAGGGTTTGCTGCACAAGGTCGAACTGTTCGTGGCGAATGCGAGTGGAAAGGTAATAGGCGCGGATTCTGTGTGCTTCGCTACCGTCAGATTCAACCGCGGTTGCAATATCTGCGCGAACCGATACCTCATCCGCAGCGAATTCTCCTACGAAATCAGCTTCCTGTAATTCTCGCAGGTCGCCATCGGTGATGGCACGACCGAAATCGGGCACATGGTAGGCCTGTTGTTCGTCTGTGTTCAGGTTCCACACACGGTCTTCCGACAGTCTGATTACGCGGGTGCCGTCCTGCAAAACAAATATGTAGTGTCGTGGAATGGACAGATAACTCACAGTTTTCCCCATTGAGTACAACAGAACCCACTACCATCACGGACAGTGGGTTCGCAGGCCAGCAACAGCGCAGGTCGTATTTAAAGTTCTACAAAGTAGGAGGCACAGGCCGCGTCAATCAGCGATGGCGTCATACGCGGGGGTTCTTCCCGGTAGGCGGCGATGTCCAGCAACTGGGAAAGAATGTC
>JBCCQC010000373.1:0-5183 GCA_039024535.1 Chloroflexota bacterium | reverse complement strand
CTGGCCGTGTTGCCGCCATCGTCTTTCTTATCGCCGCCAGCACTATCACCGTCGCTCTTTTTACCACCACCCAGGCTACCAAATCGGTTGCGTATACCGCTCAGGCTAGCCTCAACGGGAGACCCCTTCTTTTCGGCCTCCTCTTTTCCTTTGTCAGCGTCTTTGCTGCCAGTCGGTTTCTTATCGCCTTTTGCATCTGTGCTGCCGGGTCTGTTCCGCTGGAACGTACTGCTACCCGAACCAGAGCCACTGCTACGGCTACTGAAAGAGCCACGATTGCTGCCTGTACTGCCGGGAAGCCCCCCGCTGCGGCTGCTACCGGGTTTGTTCCTGTCATCGCTGCCGGTGCCCCCCGTGCGGCCACCAAAAGAGCCACGATTGCTGCCTGTACTGCCGGGAAGCCCCCCGCTGCGGCTGCTGCCGGGTCTGTTCCTGTCATCGCTGCCGGTGCCCCCCGTGCGGCCACCAAAAGAGCTGCGATTGCTGCCCGTACTGCCGGGGAGTGGGCCGGTGCCGCGTCGTGGCGGCTGCGAACTGCCGCTGCGGTCTGATAATGGGCCGGTGCCGCGTCGTGAGGGCTGCGAACCCCCGCTGCGACCGAACGTGGAACTCCCGGATGGGCTTTTCTTATCGTCCCCGTCTTCATCGTCGTCACTGGCGGGGCGTGACCCCAGCGGACGCCCCCCTACCTGGCGATTGCCACCGCCAAACGATGTACGGGAGCCACTGCTGCCACCGGATTGCCGAAAACGGCTGCCAAACTGACCGCTGCTATCGTCTTTGTCATCGTTGCCAGACTGTGACCCGGATGAACGCCGATCACCGGCACCTGTACTGCCCGGTAGACGACTGGAAGAGCGCGAACTACTCCCGCCAGAGGTTCGGCTGAACGGACTGCCACCGGACGAGCGCGAACTACCAGAGCGACTGCTACCGCCATCGTCCTCGTCATCATCTTCATCGTCAGAGCCGGGAGAGGGGCGGCTAAAAGTGGAGCGTGAACCAAACGGCGACCCCCCTGAGGAACGATTGAACGGGCTGCTGCCCCTCGATGAACTGCTGAATAGCGATCCCCCCGGCGGTCTTGAACCACCCAGACGACTGCTCAGGCTCTCGCCATCATCGGCAACATCTTCGTCGTCATCGCTTTCGTTATATTCATCGTCCACATCTTCGTATTCGAGTTCGTCGTCGCTATACATCGCTTCTCACCTGTAATTACGAGCGGTGTGTTCTGGCTATGCTGTGGTTTCGATAGTTCATGACACCAATAGCATACCACAAAACCACCCGGCTTCGGGACAAAAACGCTCAAAAGTTCTAAAATCTATGGCATTTCAATCAAACTGCAAGGCGGCAACCCCCGGCCACCGCCTACACCCGCTATTCGCACTCAATATCTGCCGGATCCGGCGGGCTGGCCTCTGCAAAGCGGCGGTCAAACTCTTGCAGGTACAGCGCGGCAAGATCCGGGTCTTTAATCACGACCAGATTTTCATCATTACTTTCGGTCGCGTTCGCACTGAAGTTAAACGAACCCGTCAGCACCGTCGTGTCATCTACAATGAACACCTTGTGATGCAGCGCAAACGGATTGCCATCCTGCCGCACATCGAACCCGGCACAGTACATCGGCGGCATTTCACTGAAGCGCGTTTCGCTGCCACGCACCTCGAAGATGCCCTCTACAGTAATACCCTCGCTGCCGCGCTGACGTACCGCATTGCCAATATCATCCTGTGTGAACGAAAACGCCATAAACCGGATTGCTTCCTGCGCAGCCTGTAGTTCGCCCACAATAAGGCCCACGGCATCATCTTCCGGCGCAAACACAATCTCGACCGGAATGCCATTCTGGTTAAAGCTGGCACTGGCACTGGTAGAGCGCGGCCCGAACTCACCGTTTTCAAACATCTCGTTGAACTCGGTCTGGTAGGCCTGCACTGTCCGCTGGCTGCGCAGGACAAGCGCATTGTTATTATTACGATAGGTGCCATTCATCGTGTAATTCCATGAGCCTGTCCACACAGTCGTTCCGTCCAGAATCATGAACTTGTTGTGCATCAGGGCGCTGCGGTCGTCATCCACCACCGGGATACCGGCTTCAATAAACTTCGGGATGGACTCATCTTCTTCTTCCAGCCCGGCCTCATCGTCGGTTACGATGCGTACCCGCACGCCACGCTCATGTGCACCGATAACCGCCGCCGTCAGTGCCTCGTTATCGAACTCATAAGCCGCAATATCCAGCGTGCGCCGTACCTCGCCAATATCGCGCACCAGTGGCTGGTCGATCCCGTTAACGTAGGTGGAACGGTCGCTGCTGCCGGTAGGCGCATTAAAGTACACCGTCCAGAAGCCCTTCTGCGCCCCGAAGCCCAACCCCACAGACAGCCCATCAACTTCCGCCGGTACGGGGGGTGGCGCTTCAATCACAACATTATCGCCGCCAGTTGTGCCGGTGTCTTCTTCAAGCAGGCTCAAAAAATCAATGCCGGTCACTGCCGACAGAATAAAAGCCGCTACAATAACCAGCAGGCCCAGTAGTGTCCCCACCACAGCCCGGATATTCTGCAAACAGCCACGATTTTCACTTTTCTTTGACATCATTTCCTCAATTCAGCGCGTAAATCAGTTCCACTTTTTCTGTGTTTGTAGCACGTTTACACCCGTTTGTCCCATAATTCGCTATCATTGCGGTCATTTTCGTTGTCATCATCGCTCACAAAATCGATCAAACTTTTCAGCAGGTTACGTTTTTCTTCGGTCGATTTTCCGGGTGTGTCTGCCAGTGGGGGTGGGGCTGGTTCAGTTTCATCGGTGCTATCTTCAGCCTCATCTGCGGGTGGTTGCAACAGGGCCAGCATTGCCTGTGTTGCTTCCGTGTTCGTCATTGTTTTCTGGGCAGTCATAAACTGTGCCAGCCGTTCAGCGGAAATATCATGGCCCATATCTACTGCCGTAGACTGGAACTTTGCCACCATTTCCTGTGCTTCTTCGTCGCTGATGCTGCTGCGTTGCCCGATAAATTTATTCACGCGCTTCATCAGTTTGCGCATCTGCTTGAATCGGTTGTCAAAGGTTTCGTCGTCGGGTTCATCGCTGTCCAGTTCGAACACCGCATTTTCCCCCCAGCGCAGCAGCACCTTCGCCTCATCGTCCATCATCTCGTCGGTGAGCGATTCATCCTCGTAAATACGCTCCACGGCGCGTTCTGCATGAGCCATACTATTGTTCCTCCCTGTTATATGATTTAATTCAGCGGCGTTTCATCTTCGATGCAGCGGGCCACACCCGGCGCATACATCAGGTTGCACTCCGGGCACTGCTGGAACTGTGTGCCAACGGCCTGACGCACGTTCTCCATTGCTACGTCTCTATCCAGCCCTGCTGCTGTGAGGTCTGCCACGGTATATTCAATCGGTAGCCCATCCTCAAGCCGCTGCTTCAGGCTGTTTAATTGCTGCGCGAGTGGCAGCACGCGCCGTTTCGGTTTGTGCTTCATATCCAGCACATCCGTGGGGAACACCAGCCCGCAGTGCTGGCACTCCACATATTCTTCGCCAGCCCCCATAGGGATAAGCGGCACAAAGTAGAGTGTAAAGAAGTTGCGCGACTTTTTCATTTCGTAGCGGCGCTGCTGGCTGCTATCCGTACTGCAATTGGGGCAGTAAAACTCGCCATGGCCGGTGGTGGTGATGCGTGGGCGTGCGCCAAATATAATCAGTGGTTGCATTCTTTGCCCTTTAACCTTCAAATAGACATCATGAACCTATTCTAAACCAGATTGGCAAAGGCATGAAAGAATCTCAGGCCAGTATTCAACGGGTGCGCCTGCTGGGTAACGGCTACCAGCAGCTAGAAATGGCAATCGCCAGCAGCCTGACGGCCATGCGCGAAGGCCAGAGTGTGCTGGCCCGCCCGAAGGCCATGCGGCAGCAGGTGATGTGGAACCCGTACCTGCGCAGTGTGTGGTTCCCCACCCGCATAACCAGCCGCCTGATGACAGTGGAGGTACTGGCAACCGACCGCTACGAACCCGGTGACGTGATTGATGTGTTCGGGCCGGTGGGCAAAAAATTCAACTACCGCAACACGCTGCGCAATGTGCTGCTGCTGGCCTACGATACGCCGCCCTTCTCGTTGCTGATGAGTATCCCACACCTGCTGGGCAATTCCGTCAGCGTGACGCTGGTGCTGCTGGGTAGTGCGGCGGATTACCCCACGCAGCTACTCCCGCCAGAGGTGGAAATTGTGCGCAGCGACGACCGCAATAACCCGTGGGCGTGGCCGGATCAGGTAATTACCATCGGCTGGGCCGACCAGGTGTTTGCCGCAGTGCCGCCCGCCAACGAACTGGCTTACTTCGAGCAGATGTGGCAGGTATTCAAGGAGCGCCGTGCAGAGGTACCATCAGGCTATCTGTGGGGGGTCTTTCAGTCTGTGTTGCCGTGTGGTGTGGGGGCCTGCAATGCCTGTATGGTGCAAACGAAGGCAGGGTTCAGGCTGGCCTGCGTGGATGGCCCTGCTATTGATCTGCACACGGTGTTTGGATAGAGCGGGTAGAGGGAGCGGGAATCCCGCTCCCGGAGGGATGGCGTTTAGTCGCCGCCAATCGCCTCATTGATAGCGTCAATCTGTGCCTGCTGGGTGGCAATGATAGCTTCCTGAGCAGCAACAGTTGCTTCCATGTCAACAGAACCGCTTGCTGCGGCTTCTGCAGTTGCCGTAGCGCTGATGGCTTCAATCTGGAGAGCACGAGTGGTGGCATCAGCCTGGAACGCAATGATGTCTTCTTCCAGTTCCTGGATGCGGGCTTCCATCGCGGCCATGTCTTCGTCGGCGGCTGCTTCTTCAACAGCTTCTTCGGTCATCACCATGACCTCTTCGGTAGCCTCAACAGCTTCTTCGGTCATCACCATAGCTTCTTCGGTAGCTTCAACAGCTTCTTCGGTCATGACCATAGCTTCTTCGGTGGCCGCTTCAACAGCTTCTTCAGTCATGACCATAACTTCTTCGGTAGCCTCAACAGCTTCTTCGGTCATGACCATAGCTTCTTCAGTGGCGGCTTCAACAGCTTCTTCAGTCATGACCATAGCTTCTTCAGTGGCAGCCTCAACAGCTTCTTCGGTCATCACCATAACTTCTTCGGTAGCCTCAACAGCTTCTTCGGTCATCACCAT
>JBCCQC010000372.1:0-5189 GCA_039024535.1 Chloroflexota bacterium | reverse complement strand
TGGCTCTGGCTGGTCAACGTGGGCTTTCAGCCTGTCGGCTTCAAGCCACCGACTTTGAGTCGGTGGTCGTTGACAATGCCTCCGCGCTTATGCGATCATCATCAGTATAAGCAAAATCGCAAAATACAGCAAACGCATGTTCTACAATAGATCCACGGCCATAACAGCCTGCCGGATCACACGCTTCATCAGGCGGCTGGTATCCCACACACCCCACACCACAAATACCGCGACCGATAGCCACAGCAAAAACGTTGCCAGATAGTAGCCCTCACCGTAGCTGAGGCCCAGCAGCGGGAAAAACACAAACAACAGCAGCGCCACCATGCGATAGGTCTTCATCAGCCGCACCCGGCCCGTTACGCGCGTGTAGCCGTTGTCGTCTGCGGTAATGGTACCCATAACGAGTGCGTAATCCTGACGTTCGCCGTAGGCACCATAGGCGATAACCTCGAACAGTGCCAGATCACGCTCGCCTATCACCGTCACATCATACCCCCGGCCTTTGTCCAGCCACATATCACGCGGGTAGCGGATTGTGCGGAGGGCGTCCGCACATTCAGGTACGGCCAGCGGCGAATAGCAACGAAACCACCACACAGTTATCTTCTCCCGTCCCGGACTTTTCCTTGCAGGCGATGCCCAGCATTGTCAACAGGATAACTTTACTGCGCAGAAGTGGTTTGTAAAATGTCCAAACAAATTGTTATGGATGTTTGTCTTCCGTTAAGATACGGTCAGGGTGTGATCTCGCTATAATTCATGAAATATCGACAGTTGTTAAGGAAAGTAGCGGTCGTGTATACGCTCATTTATGGAAATTATTACGTCGTTGGCATGTCCCCGGATGCTGACTCAATCAAGTTTAAGGCCAACAACCCCGAACACTGGAACCTGATTGCCACCGATAACAAAAAAGCATTTGCGAAAGCGATAAACAAAGAAGATGGCGTCGTCACCATCCGCTTGCAGGGGATAGACGCACTGGAAACGCACTACACCCCCCCCACCATCCCCACCCCGAAAGACATACGGGAAAAAGCACGCAACACAAAACGCCCCGCCAAAGGCAACCACCGGCAGCCGCACCACCTGGGCGAGGCCGCGACCAATACTTTTTTGCGCAATATAGGCTACACCGACATTGAGTGGAAAAGCTGGGGGCGCAACACATGGATTGACCGGGCAACCCTGAACACAACCACTGGCCCGGTGAGCATAACGGATAAGTACGGCGATGCCCTGCCCGGTTACATCATCACCCGCGACATTGAGCGCAATGGCCGCCCGATAGGATGGGTGTACACCGGCACGCCACCCGCCAATGATGGCGCACAACTTACCCCGCAGGAAGTAGGCGAACTGATGCCACAGAGTGAAAACTACCGGCTGGTCAAACAGGGGGTGGTGTACCCGTTTTTTTACATGACGCTGCCAGCGGCCATGCGCAAGCCTATTTATGAGGCAGCAGAGCAGGCGCAGGTAGCCGGGGGGGAGGCGGGGTGCGTTTGGCCCCACGATAACACCATCAATGGGGTAGACCTGCCAGACCTGCCCGCATTGCACGACGAACACGCCATCTACCCGTACCTGTTCCGGCGGATTGTGCGCCAGTGGTATGGCAAAACACTGATGCAGTTCTGGGAGGCGCTGCGCCGTGGGGACGACATGCCGAGCTTTGATGACAGATCACTTGACCTGGATGGTTTTTTTGACGAGACCAACCCGTGGCTGTTCGTCATCAGTGAGCAGGATTTTGTGCGCTTGAGCGATGTGCTGGAAGTCGAGAAAAACCGACTGAAACTGCGCGTTTACCCCTACGATCTCATCTTTCTGTCCTAGCCTGCGCTGCCCGAAATTTGTGCCAGCGCTGGATAAAATTGCGCGGCTGGGTGGTTGGCTGGCTGTCTGACCACCGTATCCAGTGTCGCAGGGGCATCTGGCGGGTGAGGCGGCGGCGTGCCCACATGCCGGGGACAACGCGCCGCAGTTGTTTAAATAACCAGCGGCCCTGCTGACCCTGAATGACAGTACGAGCCAGCACATTCAGTGCCATACGCGGGAAGATGAAACACAGCAGCCCCGGCAGCGGCATATTTTTAACGGCTACTGCATAACGGTTCGCCACGGCGTGCATCAATAGCTCGCCGTGCGGAGAACTGCCCCGGTGCCATGCCACCGCACCGGGTACGCTAATGCAGCGCCAGCCGTGAGCCTGCGCCCGCCAGTCTACGTCAACATCCTCGTAGTACAGGAACAGCGTGGGGTCGAACAGATCACCGTCGACTGAAATGTCGCGTATCATCTTCCCACAGTAGATTGCCGCTGCCCCCGGTGCCCCGAAGACCTCGTAAGGCTCGTCTGGCATGTGGGCATAGTGCAACCCGGAGCCAATATTGAACGCATTGCCGTTGTGCAGCATCCCATGCCCGATGCTGTACGTCAGGTCAGTTCTGGTGCCATCGTCGGCGCTAAGGCACAGGTGCCCCGTGCCCCACCCGGCACCGTGTTCGTCCAGCGCCGCCACCAGCGCAGCAATGTACGCAGGTTCCAGCAGCGCATCCGGGTTCAGGGCCATGTAGTAATCGTCGGGTTGCAGGTTGCACGCTTTGATAATGGTGTTGTGACCACGCCCGAAGCCCACATTTTCCTCGCTGGCAATGCACCGCACCTGCGGGGCGTTTGTAGCCAGCCAGTCTACGGCACCATCGGCAGAGGCGTTATCCAGTATAGTGATGTGAAGGTGTGGGTGGGTTTGTTGCTCAAGCGCACTCAAACAGGCAGGCAGGTCATCCATGCTGTTGTAGGCCACAATGCCAGCGTACACGGTACCGGGCATCAGTCGTTCTCCTGTTGGGGTTCACCGGCGCTCAACCATATGTGCAGGTCGTCCAGCGCAATCTGGCGTGTGGATTGTATCTGCCTGCGCTTTGCCAGCATTGTTTCGCGGTTCTGCCACACTTCGGCAAAGGCGTGCAGGCTTTCGCGCTCTTTCAGCAGGATGTACCCCGCCACCAGCGCATCATACGCGAGGATAGCCGGAGCATAGCGCCAGAACAGCGGCACGGGCAGGTTTTTGAGCATCAGGTAGTAGCGGTTGCGTACTGCGTGGCGGCGCAGGTCATCGCTCATCACGCGCTGCCGCTGGCCGGGGCGGAAGTGCCGCACATGGTAAGCGCGTGCCTGTGGCACATGCAGGCCGTGCCACCCGCGCAAAATCGCCCGAAAGCAGATGTCGATGTCCTCTTTGTGGATGAAAAAATCGGGGTCAAAAAAATCACCGTCCAGTGCAATATCGTCCAGCATAGCCCGCCGGTAAAATGCTGCGGCCCCATCCGCGCCAAACACGCGCCGCGACTTTTTCCACGCGGCAGCTACCGGCCAGCCATCTCCACACAGTCCCTGCCGCATGTTGCGTCGCATATACACGCCCAGCCCGTCAATCGCAGTGGGCGTTTCGTCCGTGATGTGTTCCACGCGCAGCAGTTGCCCCGCACCCATCCCGGCCTGTGGGTCGTTTTCCAGCGCATTCACCATCGCCGCAATGAACCCCGGCAGTAATTTCACGTCCGGGTTGAGCGTGAGCACAAATTCACTGTCCGTCATGGCGATGCCCTGATTGTGCGCCACAGCATAGCCGACGTTTTCTGTGTTGCAGTGCAGCATCACGCTTTCATAGCCGCGCACAATGTTTGCAGTCTCGTCCGTGGAGGCGTTGTCAATCACCGTAACGGTAAAATCCGCGTGCTGTGCCAGCAATGCATCTATGCAATAGCCGATGGTGGCGGCGCTGTTATACGTGACGATGTTAACGGCAGTGCGTGGCATATGCTTCCCTGTGGTAGTGGTAGTAGGACATGGCACGCCATGCCCCATGGAACACGTCAATCATACCGCAGAACAGTAGTCACGCTCTCACGGGTGATGACACGCGCACTGGCAATGGTGGCAACCCATGCAATCAGCACAGCAGCAAACACCAGCCCGATAGCAAACGGCAGCGCGTTCGGCGGGATGGCAACCACATTTCCAATGCCGATAAACGACAGCAACGACGAGTTCAACGCGCTCAGGCCAATGCCAATCCCCGCGCCCAGCAGCGCAATAATTGTGTTTTCCAGCAGCAGCACACCCAGCACGCGCCGCCCCTTCAGGCCCATTGCCTTCATCACGCCGATCTGCTTGCGGCGTTCCAGTGTCGCCAGCAGCACCGTATTTGCCATAATTGCGGCGGCGGCCAGCAGTGCCAGCAGCCCGACGACCGTCGGAATGGCACTGAACTGCCCGATTAACTGCTGAATCAGGTTATCAATGTAGCTGATGTCCAGCACAAAAACCGTCGGCAGGCTGCTCAACTCAATCAGCACGTTATCCAGGCTGGCATCATCGACCTGAATCGTCGTAAAGCTCACATCCGGGCGCTGCTCGATAAACCCGATGGGCACGAAGGCATCGGCTTCCGGGCCATCACTGGGGGCCAGCACACCCACCACCTCCACCTCGTAGCGCACGCGGTCGCGCCCGTTGGTTTCTACTGTCAGGATGTCGCCAATTTCCGGCACCACCGCGCCATCAGCAATAGCAGAACTGTTCAGCACGATGCGTGCTTCGCCGTCATCGTCTGGCGTTAGCTGCCGTCCTGCAATCAGGTCGCCGCGTTCGAGGTTTGTATTGGTGGTGCGCTGGGCAATGGCCCCCACCGTGGCATCCGTGAATGTCTGTTCCTCGCCGGTTTCATCCGTGAACGCAAATGTCTCAAACTCAATCGCTTCGCCGTTAATTTCCTCGATGTCCAGCGTATACACATCGTTGCGCGTCCGTGATTGCACGCCCTCCAGCCCGTCAATCCGCTGGTTAATAAACGGCTCGGCCAGATCTGGCGAGAGGAACACGGTAGTTAGCGGGAACACCAGCACATTGCCGCCCAGCCGGTTGGTAAAGTTGAACGCAATCACATCACGCACGCTCTGGCTGATGAACGTGATACTACTGAGCGCGTACATTCCGGCCAGCAGAGCCAGCAGCGTTGTTGCTGTGCGCCAGCGGCGGCTGGTCATGTTGCGCAGGGCCAGCTTCAAATCCACGTTGCCAAAGGCAGGCAACCGGCTCACAATCCACACCACCACCCACAGTATCAGGATGAAAATACCGATCACGGCCAGCGCCCCGGCAGTGCCGCCCAGCCCCAG
>JBCCQC010000371.1:0-5197 GCA_039024535.1 Chloroflexota bacterium | reverse complement strand
ATAGGTCGCAATAAACTCTGCCGCGACTGTACGCCCATCACTGAGCCGAATGGCCTGATGTAACTCATTGGCACACATCGCCAGCAATTCACTGGCCGTTGCCCCCAGCAGGCGACCCACCGCTATAAGCTCCGCACACGCTGCATAAAAGCGCTGGCACGCTCAACAGAAACCGCATTTGCCGCGTTCCCATCAGCTTTAAGCGCAGAGCCAACAATTGCCCCGTCTGCGACCTCGAACGTCTCTGCAAGGGTTTCCAGATTCGTGCCACTCCCCACCAGAACCGGCAAATCCACACTGGATTTCACCTCGCGCACGGCATCAAGTGGCGTTGCCTGCCCGGTTCCCACACCGGTAACAATGAGCGCATCGGCCCCGGCATTCTGTGCGTCAATTGCTGACTGGCTGATAGCCTGCGGAACAATATTCTGCGTGTATTTGGTTTGCACATCGGCCCACACTTGAACGTGCATGGCACCCAGTGCATGACGATACCGTTGAATTTGCGCCGCACACGGCTGTACAGTCCCCTGCGCCATCAAAACCGTGTCTACAAAAACCTCAACACGCACAAAATCTGCACGGCAGGCATACGCCAGCGCTATTTCCGCCTCCCATGCATTGAACTGCACATTGACCCCGACCGGGCAATTAACCTGCTGACGAATCAGTGTGGTTACGCCCGCCATCAGCGCCAGTTGCGGTGCAGTAGGTTCACCAATCAGGTAAGGTTCATCTCCAAAATTTTCGACAATCAGGGCATCTATCCCGGCCTGGTGCAATGCATCTGCATCCTGTGCCGCTCGTTCATAGATGTCGTCAATACTGTGGCTAAAACCGGGCGTTTGTGGCAATGGCAGCAAATGCACCATCCCGACAACGGGTTTTTGATCGGAAAACAGATGGGAAAACGTCACGTTTTTAACTCCGTGGGTGTTGATAGCGATAGCGAATGTGTTTGGTTTCCATGTAACTGTCCATGCCGGGGGCACCCAGCTCACGCCCGATGCCGCTCTGTTTATAGCCACCAAAAGGCCCACGAATATCAGTGATGTCATTCACATTGACGCCGATGCCACCGAACTGCAATTTTCGCGTCGCATAGAATGCAGCATCCATATCCTGTGTGTACAGGTACGCAGCGAGTCCATACGGCGTACTATTTGCCATCTCAATACCGTCTTCAAGCGTCTCAAACACCGCAATGGGTGATACCGGGCCAAATGTTTCTTCCTGCATCACCCGCATGGCTGGCGTCGCATTCGCAAGCACTGTCGGGCTGAAGAAGAAGCCTTTCGGGTGGTATTCACTTCCTGCCGGCCTACCCCCACCGACGAGCAAATGCGCTCCGCTTTCCACTGCATCTGTGATGTGTGCCTGAACTTTCTCAATACCGGCCCCGTTCATCATCGGCCCCATATCCGCAGACGCTTCTACCAGCCCATCTGCCGCAACGCGCAGTTGCCGCGCTTTTTCCGTGTAGGCTTCAACATAGTCGTCATACAGCTTGCGCTGCACAAAAATGCGGTTCACACTGATGCAAATTTGCCCCGTGTGTGAAAATGCCCGACGCAGCGCATCCGCAACGGCCATCTCTAAATTCGCATCCTCCAGCACAATGAAAGGCGCACTGCCACCCAGTTCCAGTGTTACCCGCTTGAGCTGGCGTCCAGCCGCTTCTGCAATGTGTTTGCCAGTAGCAACCGAGCCGGTAAACGCGATCTTGTTCACACCGGGGTGTTCAACCAGTGCCGCACCCACATCCCCCGCGCCGGTCACGACATTGATAACGCCAGCGGGCATACCCGCCTCCTGGAACGCCTTTACCAGCAGCAGGGCAGCAAGCGGTGCTTCTTCAGAAGGCTTTACAACAAATGTACACCCCGCTGCCAGACCAGGCCCCAGCTTCCACGCCAGCAAATCAACCGGAAAATTCCACGGGATAATAGCAGCGACAACGCCAATCGGCTCTTTGTGAATAAAACTGTGTGTATTCCCGAAATCTCCGGCAAAGTGCGTACCCGTAACACGACGGCTTTCGTCAGCATAGAAGTCAATGACATCGGCAGTATAACGGCACTCTTTTATCGAGTCATTCAGCGGCTTGCCATTCTCCATCGTGAGCAGACGCGCCGCCTCGTCCATGTACCTTTCACGGAAGATTTGCGCAGCACGATGCATAATTGCCGCCCGTTCACGCCCTCCGGTGCTCGCCCATGACGCAAAGGCGCTTTTCGCAGCAGCAACAGCCGCATCAATGTGTTCTGGCATGGCTTTTGCAGTGTGCTCGAATACTTCTGCTGTTGCCGGGTTCACAACCGGCAGCGTTTCGGGGCTATCTTGCCATTGTCCATTAATCAGCAGTGTTTTGCCCATGATGCCAGTCCCGTAACCCTTTCAAAACAGTCCGTATCAGTCGATCTTCGCCCTCGGTGCGCTTGCTGGCATCAATAACAGCAAACGGTTCAGCTTCGTTGGTGACGAGGCAAATCGACGCCACCGCAACATTCAATCGCATTCCCGCAACATAAAGCAAAGCCGTTTCCATGTCCAATGCCATCACACCCGCCTCGCGCAGTTCTTCGCTCTGTGGCAAACCACGCCCCACCAGTGCCGGGGCCATGCGCGGATAAAACGAATCGAATGTGGCGGTAATGCCTGTCATCGTCGCGGCCTCGTTATATTCCGCCGCTGCCAGCAAATGCTGAGAAAGCCCCCAATCCGGTACAGCAGGGTACGCCATCGGCAAATAATCCACCGATGTACCCTCATAACGGGCCGCACCCGTCGCCAGCACAAACACACCCAGCGGCGCAAGAACGCCCATCATAGTTCCAACCCGCACAATTGCCCTTACCCCTAGCTGCACCAGTTCTTCTATAGCAATTGCCGCCGAGGGTGCGCCAATCCCCGATGAAACCCCACTCACAGACAATCCATCGTACGTGCCCGTTACCGTGTAAAACTCACGGTTACTGGCAACTTCCTGCACATCTTCTAATGCCCCGGCAATGCGTTTCACACGTGCCGGGTCGCCGGTTAACAGAACAACATCGCCAAGATCATCTGGCGTACATTTCAAATAAAGTGTTTGACTCATAAATCACCAGAATGTATTTTGTAGCGGGATACCATAGCATCCCATGAAGGTAAATTTGTCTGGCAGCCAATCTTTTCCAGCACAAAAGACGCAACAATCGCGCCCATCTGTGCACAGATCACGGCTTCACGTTTTTGCAGCAACCCCGCAATAAACCCCGCCGTAAAACCGTCCCCTGCACCCGTAGTATCCACAATTCGCCCTGCAATAGCTGGCACATGAGTGCTGCCACTCGATGTATAGACGGTTGCGCCGTTTTTTCCATTCGTGACAACCACCGTATGAGTTTGCTCGCCAATCAGCGCTGCAACATCAGTAAGGTGCATTGCCTTCAATAAATACGTTGCCTCGATATGGTTCATCAGAATCACAGCGGCTTTCCGGGCGAATTCGGCAGCGCTTTTCTCCGGGAAGGCGGCAATATCCGGCTTTAACTGCCATATCAACGGCACGCCACGGTTAAAAAGCTGCGCAACGAATGCCATGTTATGACGCCAGTTATCCACAGTGATGAGTCCGTAATGCACACGATCGGCATTTTTCAGCGTGAGTTCACCATCCCATGCATCTGCCGCCCCCGCAAAGAAAAAATTCTGATACTCGCCATCCGGGTTACGAAACAACAAACTCTGGCTGGTATGATGCCCGCTCAACACCGTCACATCCTGTGTATCCACACCACGTTGCTGCAAATAGCCCACATAATCCTGCCCTGCTTCGTCATCACCCACAACCATCGCCACGCCTGCCTTAAACCCCAGCAAACTCAGCGCCACAGCAACATTCGCACCACAACCGCCAAACTCCGGCCTGTGCTGTGCAGGGCTGCTTTGCAACAGGGCCGTTTCTCCCACACCGGGGCTGTGTGATGTGGCAAAAATTGAATCAAGGCTCGGGTAGCCAGAGGCCAGCACGTCAAGCATTACCGCACCGCAATTTTCTCTTGAATCAGGCCAAGTGCCTCCTCTGCCGATACCACACGCCCCATATATTTACCGATGTCTTCTAAATTCGCGTCATGAAGATGCTGCTTATCAGTAGCGACACACTCAAGCGGCACAATGACATGATAATTGTAGGCAAAACCATCCTGTGCCGTAGCACGAATGCACACGTTGGTTTTGGTTCCCGTCAGAACAATCGTATCAATGTGATT
Source organism: Chloroflexota bacterium (assembly GCA_039024535.1). Lineage (GTDB taxonomy): Bacteria > Chloroflexota > Anaerolineae > Aggregatilineales > Phototrophicaceae > DAOTTY01. Next base: position 941 of record JBCCQC010000371.1, on the reverse strand, counting down.
GTCACGCAAAATCATATCCAGGTCAGTCCCCATGAATGCGCTGAACCGCCGCTTATAAATCTGGTAGTCCTCCGGGCGCTGCTCTAAGCCGTGGTCAATTTCTATGCCTTCGGTATCGTCCATGCAGTGTCCGCGCACATGGTCAAGCTCCCAATCGGGTTTCCCTGCCCGGTGACGGTCTACCACCCAGATAATTTGTGCCCCGATCTCTCGCGCAGACTGCACAAATGCATTCAAGCGGGGAACCATTTCCGCAGCAGGTTTATTCGCTACTTTGCCAATCTCCAAATCCGTAAAATCACGCACCATATCAATCACAAGTACCGCAGCTTTTCCCATCACACCTGTCTCCTATCTCTACTCAACGAAATCAGAACCAGCATAACAACCACCATCAAATAGGGCAGCATCTGGAAAAATTGCGTGGGTACATTCAATGTCGTTTGCAACCGAAACTGCATGGCCTCAAACAGCCCGAACAGCAAACACGCCAGCGCACACATACGCGGCCGCCCGCTGGCAAAATACACTGCCGCCAGTGCAATAAACCCCCGCCCCGCTGTCATATTCTCACGGAACAGCGCTAAATCGCCAACAGCCAGATGCGCCCCACCAAGCCCACACAACGCCCCGCCCAGCGTCAGTGCCAGATACTGCATCCGACGCACAGAAACACCAGCCGTTGCCGCCGCTTCACCATTTTCACCCACTGCGCGAATACGCATTCCCGCCACAGTCCGATACAAAAACAACGCAGTCACCGGCACAGACAACCACGACAGATAAACCAGCGGCGTGTGCCGGAACAAAACGCGACCGAAAAACGGGATATTCTCCAGCAGGGGGATACTCAAACGCGGCAACTGTTCCAGATCACTCGGCGCAAACGTACCGCTGGTTTATCTGTCGTGGTTGTCTGTGCCGGTGACTGCGTTGTTTTT
>JBCCQC010000370.1:0-5221 GCA_039024535.1 Chloroflexota bacterium | reverse complement strand
TGAGTAAATACCGTTCTGATGGTGCTGCTGAACGCATAGCATTTCTGGTGTCGCAGATTGAACCTGAAGACGTGGAGAATTTGTGGCAGTGGCTGGAAAGTTACGGCAACGCATGGCGTGAGGCACTCGACTTCGGCGATGTTGTCGGGGAAATAACGCCCGTGAACCGCGATGCTTTTAGCACAGAAGCGATTATACGCGCACTGAATGAGATTAACGGACATATTCATCGCCGTAAGGGTAAAGTCCCGGTGGAACAGGCGATGCGAGACATCGCATATCGCGGTCTTATTCTCACGTCCGATCATGCTGCCTCTGCCGGTGCAGATGCCTTCCCTGATATTGAGCTTTCTCGTGAGATTGCGCTGCGGCCTATTGGAGAGCACAAGCTTCGCCATCACCAGAGCATGGCCGAGCAACTGTCCGCAGGCAATGCGCTCATGATAGCCCCGACGGGAAGTGGCAAGACAGAAGCTGCCATGCTGTGGGCAGCGATGCAACACCAGCAACGGGAAGTATCGCGCCTGTTCTACACACTGCCGTACCAGGCCAGCATGAACGCGATGCAGGATCGCCTGATTCACAAATTCTATGCGACAGACAGCGATCACAATCAGCAGGTGACGATTCAGCACAGCCGGGCCACGCTCAAGTTCTACCGCGACCGGATGAACGCTGACAGCGGCATCAATACTCGTGAAGCGTCTGGATATGCAAAAGCACAGAAGAATATCACCGGGCTGAACTACTTCCCGGTGCAGGTGTTCAGCCCTTATCAGATGTTGAAAGCCACCTATCGACTCAGGGGCTATGAACCGCTGCTGGTAGATTATGCCGGTGCCCTGTTCATCTTTGATGAGATACACGCTTATGAACCGGAGCGTCTGGCATTGATTATTGCCACGATGGAATGGCTATATCGTCAGTTTGATGCACGGTTTCTGGTGATGACGGCGACGCTGCCTCCGATGGTGCAGAACGCCCTGTGTACGGCATTGGATATATCGGAAGCGCATATTGTGACCGCCGATAATGAAACGTTCAAACAATCACAACGCCACAATGTTGTGCTGCACGATGGCGATCTACTCGCGCAACTGGACGTGATTGTAGCCAGCTACGAAGCAGGGCAATCCGTGCTGGTCGTCTGTAACCAGGTGGCGCATGCCCAGGCAGCCTATCAGCAGTTGCAGCAGGCCATACCCGCTGCTGATTTGCGTATGCTGCATGGACGTTTCAATGGGAAAGACCGGTCAGAAAAAGAGCGCTGGCTGTTAGAGCGTGTCGGGGTGAGGGTAGGTGAGCGTAAACCGACTGTGTTTGTGGCTACCCAGGTTGTCGAGGTCAGTCTGGACGTGGACTTCGACATACTTCACACCGACCCGGCCCCCATTGAGGCACTGTTGCAGCGTTTCTGACGGGTTAACCGGGGTCGTATTGAACAACAACTCTGTGATGTTCATGTATTTGCTGAACCGGCTGATGAGGAAGGCTCGCTGCCATATGACTATCGCATGATTGCAAAAACGATGGCGGTTTTGCAACCGGGTATGATTGACGAGGCACAGGTCACGGCACTATTGAACGCGATATACGCCGACCCGGCACTATCTGGCAACTGGCAAACAAAATACGATGCCGCCTATAGCCAGGTAAGGGCTGTCATCGCACAGTTGCAACCCTATCAATCTGCCGATGATGACCTGGAACGTCAGTTTTATAAGATGTTCGACGGCGTGCAGGTGCTGCCCTTTGACTGTATGGATGTCTTTGAAGAAGCTCGTGCCACTGGCGGCTACTTACCAGCCAGTGAATATCTGGTGAATATCAGTCATGTACGCCTCGGTATCTTGAAAGGCAAAAAACTGGCGGAGTGGAACGAAGACCATGAAATCCATGTCGTTCATGTGCCCTACACCACTGAAGATGGACTGAAATTTGAGGAGGCAGATACTGATGCATAGCAACCTGATGGACGGTTTGAGTGTGAATCACCTGCGCTTTACAGTACGGGCGAAAACACCTATCGTATTGACAACCCAACCCGGTTCAGCCATTCGCGGGGTGCTGTATAAGGTGCTTTCCCGCAATTTCTGCTCAGAGCCGGATGGCCCCCATACACAGTTTCATACTGACAACTGCCCGGTATGCTGGCTGCTGGCGAACTCCAATGACCGGGACGCGCGAGGCGAAAACCAACCCCGACCGATCACGATCCAACCACCTGTACCGGGACGTTACCAGCCGGGACAAACCTTCACATTCGGAATCTCACTGATCGGTGCTGCCCAGAATATGTTGCCGTACATTGCCAGAGCGGTGCAGCGCAGTGGAGAGACCGGGATCGGGCCGGGGCGTGGAAAATTTGAACTGGTTACGATAGGTGAATACAGTCCGCTGTGGGACGCACAGCGTGACCTGATGCGGGACGGCCTGGTGGTCGCTCCGACGTTGCAGGTGACATCGGCACGGGTGAACGAACTGGCTACCCGACAGGGAGAGCGCGTAACACTGGAATTTATCACCCCGCTGCGCCTCACTGCGAACAAAACCCTCGTCAAACATCCGAACCCGCTGCCACTTATTCAGCGCCTCGTAGAGCGATGCCAGCGAATTGCGCTGTACTATGCGGAAAACCCGGCAGCTTATGACCGGGAGCAGTGGAAAACCGCCTATAACGATCTAAGCGAGCTGGCACAGGGGTGGGCAATTGTCCACGATGAAACGCGCTGGGTCGAAGTTCACAGTGGCAGTCGCAAAAAAGGCACCACTTCACCCATCAGTGGTCTTACCGGCACAGTACACTGGTCAGGAGACATTTCACCGGCGCTAACCTGGCTATTGTGGGGGCAGAGCCTGCATGTCGGCAAGAGTGCGGTCAAGGGCAACGGCTGGTATCGTGTGACATGGTAGTAAATTGTCCCACCGAGGGTTTTGAAACGTCAGTATGCAGGGAAAGATCAAAGGCCAATTGTTCTGCCAATTCGACCCGTAGAGGGTTTTGAAACATAACGCACTGTGCCAGTGTCATTGCCCCGGCAATGGTTCATTTTCTGGCTAATTTCTACGGGCGTGCAGTACATGCCGGGCACGCTCTGTAATGTAGAGGTATCGACCATCAAACAGGAGAATGACCTGTGGCTATTGTCAAACACCTTATTGCAGACACCTTTGGAACCCACATCGGGAAGTACAGCGGACGGCTTAAAATCACACAGAAAGGTACCACGCTCCAGCAGGCACCGCTCATGCATCTGGATGCCGTTCACGTCATCAGCCGTGGCGTAAGCATCTCATCCGATGCGCTGGCTGCCTGCTGTGAGAGCGGTATTCCGGTGCATTACCTTGATGAACGTGGTACGCCCTATGCCACTGTCTACAGTGCCGGGCTGGTTGGCACTGTGCTGACGCGCCGTGAACAACTGCGTGCCTACGACGACGAGCGCGGTTACCATGTGGCTGTGATGATGGCTACTGGTAAAATTCAGAATCAGGCGAACACATTACGCTATCTGGCACGCAATCGCAAGGACACCCCGGCGGGAGATGAGCTGCTGCTGCTGGCCGGGGAGGTAGCGGATCACCTTCAATCGATAGAGGCGCTGCCACCTCAGTACGTTGACGACCTGCGCACCCCCCTGATGTCAATAGAAGCTCACGCGGCAAAGCTCTACTGGGAGGGGACACGTCATGTAGTGCCGGAGGACTATGGCTGGAAAAAGCGTACCGGGCGCGGCGCGACCGACCCCATTAACAGTCTGTTGAACTACGGCTATGGCATTCTGTATGGACAGACAGAACGCGCACTGACACTGGCCGGGTTGGATCCCTATGCCGGGTTCATCCATGCAGATCGACCCGGTAAACCCTCTCTCATACTGGATTTTATCGAGGAGTTCCGGCAGGTGGCGGTAGATCGCGTGGTGTTCGGCCTGGCAGCGCGCCAGTTTACTGTGGAGCAGGACGGCCACGGGCACATGTGTGTGGATACCCGCCGCACCTTCGCCGAGCACATTCTTAAACATCTGGAATCCAATGTGCGCTACGAGGGCCAGCGCCAGCCCCTGCGCGTGGTGATGCAGACTCAGGCGCGGCGACTGGTTGCCTACCTGCGCCACGAATGTGAGGCCTATACACCTTTTCGGGCGGAGGTATGACGTGAACATTTTGCTGCTGTACGACATTACACACGATGGCACGCGTACCCGCATTGCCGATACCTGCCTGGATTATGGTCTGGATAGGGTTCAGTATTCGGCATTTGCCGGGTGGCTGTCCCGAAACCACCAGGAGGAGCTGATGCTGAAAGTAACTGGCCTGCTGGGGAGAAAGCGGGGCGTGTTCAGTTATTTCCGATCAGTGTGGACGACTGGAACCGTCGCATCGAACTGGACAACGGCATGGAGCTACAGGGGGAGGCTGAACATGCTGGACAATCATAATCTGCTGACGGTGACGGATCTGAAACAGTTCGACTACTGCCCGCGTGTGGTCTTCTACGAGCAGTGCCTGCCGCATGTGCGTCCGCGCACCTACAAGATGGATGTGGGGCGGGATGTTCACGAGGAAGAACAACGCAGGGCTGCACGTCGCACACTGCACGCCTATGGTGAGGTCGCAGGCGAGCGCCACTTTGACGTGGCCATCCACAGCGAAACGCTCGGTTTTGTGGGATTGATGGATGAGATTGTCTTTACAGCGGACGGGCGAATTTTTCCGGTAGATTATAAGCTGGCGAAACACGCACGCCGCAATTACAAAGTTCAACTGGCAGCGTATGCACTGCTACTGGAGGAAGCACACGGTGTCACGGTCACTCATGGCTATCTGTACCTGATTCCACTGAAGAAGCTGGTGAACGTACCCATAACCGATCATCTGCGAAACTCGGTACATCAGCGCCTTCAGCAGGCTTCACAGATGATTGTCCGTGAGCAGATGCCTGCACCTACAAATGTTCGCAGCCGCTGTAGAGACTGTGAGTTCCGGCGATTTTGCAACGATGTGTAGCCCTGCGAAACTCCGGCGGTTTTCGATACAGCGAATGACTTTCGCATAACAGATATATGGCCAACAATGTATGGCTCTGAAGCGTGAAAACCTGCCCCACAGGACGCCATTTAAGCCAAAATATTGCCATCACAGGGCATATGCGCTACCATGACGGTGCAAAATGGCTGCGCTTGCAGAGCCAATCGACCCGCAGAGGGTATTGAAACTT
>JBCCQC010000369.1:0-5225 GCA_039024535.1 Chloroflexota bacterium | reverse complement strand
CTGCCACCCCGCCGATGCCGCCTTCTGCGTGGTGGCAGAGCAGCTTGTCGACAAAATCAAATCCTATGGCGGTCAGATCATATATCGCCAGCACGTTACCCGCATCGGCGTGCAAAACGGCGCAGCCATCGGCGTATATGCGAAGAAAGGTCGCCGTAGCAAGAAAGAAGAATTTTTCCCGGCAGACATCGTCATTGCGAACACCACACCATGGTCACTGGAAAAACTGCTGGCGGAAAACGCCCCGGACGCGCTCAAGCGGGAGGTGAGCCACCGCAATACAACACAGGGCGCGTTTGTAGTACACCTCGGACTCAAAGAGGACTTTTTACCAGATGACTTTGCCGATCATCACCAGTTCCTGATGGACATTGACGGCACGCTGGGCGAGGGTCGCAGTCTGTTTATGTCTGTGTCACCCTCGTGGGATGAATCACGTGCGCCGGACGGTGAACGCGCTGTGACAATCACGACACACACAAAAGTTGAACCGTGGTGGGATCTGCTGAACGGTGACGAGAACGAATACTACCGACGCAAAGACGCCTACGCGAACACATTCATTGCCAATATCAACCGCTTTCTGCCGGGCTTCAAAGATGCGGTAACGCTGGTGCTGCCGGGTAGCCCGGTCACATATGAGTTTTACACCGGGCGGCATATGGGCATGGTCGGTGGCTTCCCGCAGAAGTCGCTGTTTGGCGCACGTGGGCCACGTACTGGCATTGAGAACCTGCGCCTCGTTGGAGATTCTATCTTCCCCGGCCAATCAACTGCGGGTGTATCGCTTGGAGCTATCCGCGTGGCGGACGACGTGAAACGCAACGTGCCGGTTCGCAAGCGCACTCCTGCACGCAAGCTCACCGGGGCCGCATCATGAGCGAACAACCCGTCATCCACTGGTTCCGGCGCGACCTGCGCATTACCGATAACACCGCGCTCAATGCCGCACTGGAAACCGACAGTCCGGTTATCACAGTGTTCTGCTTCGACGACAAAATTCTGAATAGCCCGAATACAGGGACGCCGCGCCTTGCCTTTATGCTGAATGTGCTGGATAACCTGCAAACGGCTATCTGGAAGGCAGGCGGGCGACTGTTGTTTTTGCGTGGAAATCCGCTGCAAACACTCCCGGCGCTGGTAGCAGAAACCGGAGCATCAGCAGTGTACGTCAACAAAGACTACACGCCCTACGCCGTCAGCCGGGATAGAGCCATGCAGGAGGCGCTGAGCGTTCCCCTGCACTGCTACGACGACGCGCTGATTATGGCACCGGGCACTGTCCTGACCAAAAACGGTGATCCGTACTCAGTCTATACGCCCTTCAAGAACAACTGGCGTTCAGGCATTAAGCAGGCTGACTACGCTGTACAGGACACACCCGACGGCCATCTTTACCGCATCCATGAAGTGGATGCAGCCACAGATCTACCCTCGCTGGAGGAACTGCGGGGTGACACTGACATTGACCTGCCAACGGCCACGGAAGAACATGCCCAACAACGCCTTGAACATTTCACAGACGGTGTGATCTACAAATACGACACGCGCCGCAATGAACTGACACCCGACCCGTTTGATGGCAGCGATGCAGGCACGTCACAGCTTTCACCGTATTTCCGCATGGGCGTTCTGTCACCCCGGCAGGCATTTACAGCAGCAGCGAAAGCCGGGAAAAATGCTCCGTCAGACGAAGCAAAAGCCTCCGTCACAACGTGGGCAGATGAACTCATCTGGCGTGAGTTTTACATGCATGTCATGGCGCACTTCCCGCATGTTTACCGGGGTAACTTCCGGGACACCTACGACAATCTGGCGTGGGACGACAACCCGGATGCGCTGGAACGCTGGAAAAATGGCGAAACCGGCTACCCCATCGTAGATGCAGCCATGCGCCAGCTAAAAACCACTGGATGGATGCCGAACCGTGCCCGCATGGTGGTGTCCAGCTTCCTGACGAAAGACCTGCTCATCAACTGGCGCGAGGGTGAGCGGCACTTTATGCAGTTACTCGTAGATGGCGACCCGGCAGCGAATAACGGTGGGTGGCAGTGGGCCGCTGGAACCGGCACCGATGCGCAGCCTTACTTCCGCATCTTTAACCCCACGTCGCAGTCTACGAAGTTCGATAAGAACGGGGATTACATTCGGCGGTGGGTGCCCGAACTGTCTGATCTCGGAAAGAAAGCTATCCACGAACCGTGGACAATGAAACTCCCGCCAAAAAACTACCCCGAACCCATTGTTGACCACAAACAGGCCCGTGAAAAAACTCTCGCCGCCTTCAAAAAAGCACGTGGCGACGCATAACCACAACGAAAGGAATCTACTATGCCTAATGCACTTATCTGGGGCGCTTCCGGCGGAATCGGCAGCGCACTTGTTAAAACCCTGAAAGCAAATGGCTGGCAGGTACACGCCGCCGCCCGCAGTACCGACAACATCCCCGCAGAAGCCGACGAAACCTACACGTTTGATGCATCTCAACCAGAAAGCTACAAAGAAATTCCGCTGCTGCTGGCACACGATGGTGTAAATCTGGATCTTGTCGTGTATGCCGCTGGTGGGATCATATCCGGCAAGATGGAAGATCTTGGCGCGGACAACTGGAACGCGGTCATTGACGCCAACCTCAACGGCGCTTACCTCGGTTTACAGTCCGTGATGCACCTCGTGCCGAAGGGCGGCCACCTGATGGTCATCGGAGCCTATGTCGATAAGATTATGCTACCGAAATTTGGGGCGTATACCGTCGCGAAAGGCGGACTGGAACCGATGATGACGATCTTCAGCAAAGAAAACCGACGCAAAAACTTCACACTGGTACGCCCCCCGGCAGTGGACAGTGCGTTCTGGGATAACGTGCCGTTCAACATGCCCGATGGTGCAATGTCTACGCAGCAGGTAGCCGATGCTATCCTGAACCACTACAACGCCGATCAATCCGGCACACTCGACCTGTAACTAACCCCCCGCTCACGAAGATGCACCAACACTGTGCATCTTCTCACTTTACATAGCCGAAAATGTGCTCTAATTGAGAACTCATAACGGTTTCATGCACCACTTTTACTTCACAGTAAAATAAATGTAACCTTCAGGTAAACAAATGATAGCTGCTCACTGGAAAGGGCATCCATGTCAAAGATCATCGTAATTGGTAGCGGCTTTGGTGGCCTTGCTGCGGCCTGTAGACTGGCAGCAAAGGGTCATGACGTTGAACTTTTTGAGAAGCGCGACAAACTGGGCGGGCGTGCTTACGTGTACGAGATTGATGGCTTCAAGTTCGACGGCGGACCGACCATCGTCACCGCGCCATTTATGTTCGATGATATTTTCGAGGCAGCCGGACGGAAACGCGAAGACTATTTCGACCTTGTGCGCTGTGATCCGTTCTATCGCATTTACGACCACAACCAGCGTCGGTTCGATTACAACGACGATCACGAGTTTATTCTGAGCGAAATTGATAAGATCAACCCGAGCGACAAAGAGGGTTACAGCAAGTTTATTGCCAGCACCAAGCCTATCTTTGAGAAGGGCTTTGTAGAATTGGCCGATGTGCCATTCCTGTCTTTCTGGGACATGATGAAGGTCGCTCCAGATCTGATTAAAATGCAGTCTTACCTCAGCGTGTATCGCTATGTGAGCCAGTTCGTTAAAGACCCATTCCTGCGGCAGGTGTTTTCTTTTCATCCGCTGCTGGTGGGCGGTAATCCCTTCGATACACCGTCGATTTACGCGATGATTCACTATCTGGAGCGTGAGTGGGGCGTGTGGTACAGCATGGGCGGCACCGGTTCTATGGTGAATGGTCTGGCAAAGCTATTCGAAGAACTGGGCGGCAAGATTCACGTTAACGCCGAAGTCGAAGAAATTATGGTAGACGGCAACACTCGCCGTGTGACGGGCATCCGCCTTGCAGATGGTACCACACATGATGCCGACAACATCGTTTCTAACGCAGATGTCGCCTTCACCTACCGCAACATGATTGACGAAAAATACCGCCGTAAGTACACCAACCGCAAGGTTGAGAGTATGCGCTACAGCATGTCTCTGTTTGTGTATTACTTCGGCACAGATCGCCTGTACCGTGATACCGAGCCGGAAATTGCACACCATAACATCATCCTCAGCCCACGCTACAAGGAACTGCTGGACGATATTTTCCACGATCAGACACTGGCCGAGGATTTCTCCCTGTATCTGCACATGCCAACGATTACCGACCCGTCAATGGCACCTGAAGGCTGCGAATGCTTCTATGTGCTGTCGCCAGTTCCCAACCTGGGCAGCGGCACAGACTGGGAAGAAGTAGGGCCGAAGTACCGTGACGCGGTTGTGCAGTTCCTTGAGGAAAACTACCTGCCGGATCTGTCCAAACACATCGTTGCAGAGCACTATATTGACCCGCTGCATTTCCAGAATGTTTTGAACAGCTATGAAGGGGCCGCCTTCTCGATTGAACCACGCCTCACACAGTCGGCATGGTTCCGCCCGCACAACCGCTCAGAAGATTTTGAAAACCTGTACTTTGTGGGCGCTGGCACGAATCCCGGCGCAGGGCTACCGGGCGTGATTTCTACCGCCATCATCGCAGAAAAGCTCATCGGCGAGGCTGAAACCGCACCGGAATCGATTCAGCAACCGCTCGAAGCACAACCAGCAGGCGACTAAACCGAATGGCCCTACAAATCCAATCATGGGAGAACATGCTTCTAGCGCGTGCGCAGGAAGCACTCCACCAGAACAGTGTCACAGAGCGGCAATTCGTTCAAACAGACACGCACGAGCTGAGCATTGCTTACGAGCACTGCAACCACATCACGCGGTTCCATAGCAAAACATTCTTTATGGCATCCAGCCTGTTGCCATTTGAAAAGCGGCAGGCAACCCGCGCCCTCTATGCCTTCTGTCGCATAACAGACGACATTGTGGACAATGCTGGTACTGTAGAAGAACGCCGCGCCAATCTGGAAGAATGGCGGCGCACCGTGATTAACCCGCGTCACCCAATTGACAACCCGGTTGCTGTTGCATGGGCAGATGCCCAGGCACGGTTTAACATTCCCGTTGGCTATGCTGACCAGTTAATTGACGGTGTGGCACGTGACCTGACGCAAACCCGTTATGAGACATTTGAAGATCTTGCCAGCTACTCCTATGGTGTGGCCTCTACAGTTGGACTGATGGCGATGCACATCATCGGTTATGAAAGCGCT
>JBCCQC010000368.1:0-5228 GCA_039024535.1 Chloroflexota bacterium | reverse complement strand
GAGATCCCATTTAGCGAGGGAGTCCAGCTTATGTTGCATGAAGTCAATAAGCTGGGGGTTTGCTTCACCGGCACGGTGCAACGTTCTTTCCTCTGGCATGTATCTTCCCTTTTCCTTCAGTTGCTATTTACCATTAAGGTTTATCGGAGGTACAGGGCGGTGTAGCCACTGCCCCGTACACCGTTCATTGGCTGGGTTTTGATTGTATTGTGCTCTCACTGGACGCTTATTTTAACGCCGTAGATGAGATTTGTCTAACTACGCCATTTCTGCCTGGCGATCCTCCTTGTAGTGGCAGTGCTTGTACTTCTTGCCGCTGCCACACCAGCACGGGTCATTACGCCCGATTTTCTTCTTTGCAGACTTGCGCACGGTTTTCGGTTCTGCCTTGCCAGCACCGGCGCTGTTACCGTGGATCATGCGCAGGTTCTTCTTCGGTTCCGGCTTCGGCATATTCACACGCACCCGGAAGATGTCGCGCCCGGCGCGGTCACGGATTGTGTCCTGGAGCTTCTGCCACATCTCAAAGCCCTGTAGCTTGTATTCCACCACAGGGTTACGCTGGCGCATACTTTCCAGCCCGATCCCCTCACGCAGAATGTCGAGGTCAGTCAGGTGGCGCTGCCATAGTTGGTCTACGGCCCACAGCATCACGTGGCGCTCTGCCTGCTGCATCACATCATCGGTCATCGCCTCAATCTTGTAATCGTAAGCCGCATCAAGGGCGGTGAGGATTACCGTGTCGATGTCTTCTTCGTTGGCTTCCATCTCACGCAGGGTATCTGGCGTAATGTCTTGCGGTACCGGGAAGATCACCAGTAGCTGGCGATACAATCCCTCAAAATCAAGCTCATCTTCAGGAATTTCTTCGTCCAGATAGTCATCCAGCACATCCTGTGCCATTTCCTGTAGAATGCGCCGGTAAGTCTCTCTGCGTTCTTCGTCGCTCAGTTCCATCCACTCGCGGCGCTGCTTGTAGATGACTTCACGCTGTTTGTTGACAACATCGTCGTACTCCAGCACCTTTTTACGGATGTCGAAGTTGTGGCCCTCCATGCGGATTTGCGCCTGCGAGATAGTGCCAGTGATTACGCTGGACTCGATGGGGATGTCTTCTTCGAGGTTGGCCCAGTTCATCACGTTCTTCACGCGGTCGCCGCCGAAGCGCTTCATGATGTCGTCTTCCAGGCTGACGAAGAACCGTGACTCGCCGGGGTCTCCCTGGCGGCCAGAACGTCCACGTAACTGGTTGTCGATCCGGCGTGCTTCGTGCCGCTCTGTACCCAGCACGTACAGGCCACCCAGTGCCAGCACTTTTTCGCGCTCGGTTTTTGTGAACTCACTCGCCTCTTTAACGGCAGCGTTCCATTCGGCCAGCGGCACTTCCGTAACATCCCGGCCTTCTTTGCGGAACTTCTCACGGGCAATACCCTCTGGATTACCACCCAGCAAAATGTCCACACCACGACCGGCCATATTCGTGGCGATGGTGACAGAGCCGGGACGCCCTGCCTGTGCAATGATGGTCGCTTCACGTTCGTGCTGCTTCGCATTGAGTATTTCGTGTTTGATCTTTGCGCGTTCGAAGTACTTTGCGAGGCGCTGCGAGGTATCAATAGAGGCCGTACCTACGAGCACCGGCTGGCCCTTCTGCTGGCGTTCCTGAATTTCATTGACGACCGCACGGAATTTGGCATCCTCCGTCACGTAAACGAAGTCCTGCTGATCCATACGGGCGATGGGGCGGTGCGTCGGGATCACGGCTACATCAAGGTTATAGATCTTCTCAAACTCTTCCGCTTCGGTAACGGCGGTACCCGTCATGCCACCGAGTTTCTCATACATACGGAAGAAGTTCTGGAAGGTGATGGTTGCCATTGTGACGTTCTCACGCCGGATCTCCACGCCTTCTTTTGCTTCGATTGCCTGATGCAAGCCTTCACTGAAGCGACGACCGGGCATCATACGCCCTGTGATTTCGTCTACGATGACGACCTGGCCGCCCTGAACAACGTATTCCTTGTCGTTGTTATACATGGCCTTCGCACGCAGGCAGTTATCGAGGTAGGGTATCATCTCGGAGTTGTCCGGGTGATACAGTTCATCTACACCCAGCGCTCTTTCTACCTTGCTCACGCCTTCTTCCGTCAGGTAAACCGTGCGGTCTTTCAGTTCAACCACATAGTCGCCATCGGGTTCAAGTTCATCGTCGTCTACACTTTCTGGACTGCTGGGTTTAAAGCGGCGCACGATCTGTGTGAACGTTTTGTAGTAGTCTGACGGTGCATCTGCCGGGCCGGAGATAATGAGCGGGGTACGCGCCTCGTCAATAAGGATGTTGTCTACCTCGTCAATGATGGCATACTGCAGGGATTTCTGTGCCATCTGCCGGATGTCGTGTACCATATTGTCACGCAGATAGTCGAAGCCGAATTCATTGTTGGTACCATAGGTGATGTCGGCGGTATAGGCTTCGCGCCGGGTAATATCGCGCAGGTTCTGGTAGCGGTCATCGTCAGAAACATAGTCGAGGTCGTAAATGTAAGAGCCGGTATCCGGGTTGCCGCCGGTGTTCTGAATCACAGAGCCAGACAGACCCAGAAGGTGATAAACCGGCCCCATCTGCTGCAAACCAACCTTACTCAGGTAGTCATTCGGGGTCACAATGTGAACTCCCCGGCGGGTGAGCGCGTTGAGGTAAACGGGCAGGGTTGCAACAAGCGTTTTACCCTCACCTGTTTTCATCTCCGCAATGCGCCCTTCGTGCAGTACCGTCCCACCAATGAGCTGCACATCATAGTGCCGCAGCCCAATTGTCCGCACGGAGGCTTCCCGTACCAGCGCGAACGCTTCTGGCAGCAGGTCATCAAGAGGTTCACCGTTTTCTAATCTCTCACGGAATTCTGCCGTTTTCTTCGGGAAGTCGTCATCGCTGAGGGCCTGCATCGTCGGCTCAAGCGCATTCACTGCCTCCACCACAGGCTCATACTGCTTCAGGGTGCGTTCAGCAGGATCACCCATGATGAATTTCTTGATTGCTTTGAACATATGTCCTCGTCGTCCTAATTATATGCTGTTGTTATGGGGCGTTTTTGAAACAATTCAACAATAAAAGGGCTGTGTTAGATGGATGTATGTGGATATTGCAAAGAATAGTTGGGTACGATTGAATGTCCGGCTATCATAACAGTGCTTTTTACAATTTTTCCAGTGATAAACTTCACAGCATGGGTGAGTTTGCGAATGAAAACGGTACGATTGGGTAGAACAGGTATGGAGGTCAGTCCGCTGTGCCTGGGCACAATGACATTCGGGTGGTCTGCGGATAAAGCTACATCTTTCAGTATTATGGACGCCGCTGTAGAGGCTGGCATTACGTTTTTTGATACGGCAGACATTTACTCGTTCTGGATTGATGGCAACAGTGGTGGTGAGTCTGAAACCATCATCGGGGAGTGGCTGAAAGGTAAAGACCGTCGCCGTGTGGTGATCGCCACAAAAGTACGGGGTCGCATGTGGGCCGGGCCAAACGGTGAGGGCCTGAGCCGCGTTCACATTATTCAGGCTGTGGAAGATAGCCTGCGCCGCCTGCAAACCGACTATATCGACCTGTACCAGACGCACTGGTACGACGAAAACACCCCGCTGGAAGAAACCCTCTCCGCATTCGATGCGCTGGTAAGTTCCGGCAAGGTGCGTTACATCGGAGCCAGCAATCATCCGGCATGGCGGTTGACGAAATCGCTGTGGGCGAGCGATGTGCATAATTACGTCCGCTACGAAAGCCTGCAACCGCATCACAGCCTGCTGCATCGCCGCGAGTTCGAAACCGAACTGGCAGATCTGTGCATGGATCAGAACATGGGCGTCATTCCATACAGTCCACTGGCCGCCGGGTTCCTGACCGGTAAGTATACCCGCGAGAACCGCAGCAGCGACATGGCGCAGCAGGCAAGGGGAACCGCCCGTGCTCTGCTGGACAATAATGTAGCGTTCGATGTGCTGGACGCGGTGCACGAGATTGCCAGTGAGCACAACGTGCCGGTGGCGCAGGTAGCGCTGGCATGGCAGATGAGCAAACCGTTTGTTACTGCACCCATCATTGGTGCCCGTACTGTAGAGCAGTTCACCGAGGTCGTTGGCGCAGTGGATGTCACACTCACTGACGATGAGATCACCATGCTGGATGCAGTGAGCGAGGGTTTTTAGCTCTACCTGCTACCTGTGCTGCTGAGATGGGGTTACGCTCTACACCGGCCGTGTAGCAGCAGAAGATATGCTGCAAATTTTTACAGAGGCAACTGTGCCGCAACAGCATAAACCGTAGCTACCGGGCTTACCCATACTGAGGTGATAAACTGGTGCCTGCTGTACTTTGAGCGGTTGATGTCAGAACAAATGACAGTAACATAGAATCCCTTACAGGAGACAAGTTAGCACATGGAATTTACACATCGCGCAGTAGATGGTGTGGATATACTGGAACTGAGTGGGCGCTTCGACGCCTATGAGGTGCCGGCGATTGCACAGTGGTTTGACGAGCATCCACAGACAACACGGGTTGTTGTTAACCTCGGTGGTGTGGGGTTTATTGATTCGTCCGGGCTGGCGACACTCGTCAAGGGGCTAAAGCAGTGCCGCCAGAACGGGGGTGAGCTTCATCTGTGTAACTTACAACAGGCAGTGCTCATCATCTTTGAACTCACCCGGTTAGATAAAGCATTCTCGATCTATGATGATGAACCGGCAGCCCTCGCAGCGATGAAGCCTGCCGGATAAACTCCTGAGACTTCCATCAGGACTGTGCCAGCGAAAAGCCCAGATAGTCGCTGCTACCCGGATACACATCATACGTCAGGGATTCACCGGGGACGGTCACACGCTGGAGGGCGGCTTCCAGCGTGCCATCCAACCACATCTCCTGCAATGTGTAGTCCACCAGCAGATGAAAATCCAGATCGTTGCGGGGCACGGCCAGCGCCAGATACTCCCGCGTGTACCACGGGTCACAGGCGGCGCACCGTTCAGAGAGTTTGACCTGACCAGGGTTGGCTTCAAGGTGGGGCAGCAGGCGGATGCTGTCGCCATAGATGACATCAATATTGTCTTCCACAATCAGTTCGTAGGCGGCGTCTTCATCCCGTGTGATGGAAAAGATGTTAAGGCTGACGACATTCACCGGTTCGGCAAGGTCGCGTACTTCTTCATCGGCGCCGGGTTCACTCGCG
>JBCCQC010000367.1:0-5236 GCA_039024535.1 Chloroflexota bacterium | reverse complement strand
TGTTGATCGCGGTGCCGGTGTTTATTCTGTTCGTCAATGGTAGCTATGAAGAATTGATGGCGGAAGATGGCGGGGCCATTGCGCTGATTGTGGGCCTGTTTTTTACCACGATTGCTATTCTGTCACTGTTGATGCGCGGGTTTAACGTGAGCACGTTTACGCTGGGGCCGGACAAACTGACCCGGCGGACGTTCCCTCTCGGTTTAGGCTGGGCGAGTGTGCCACGTGAAGAAGTCCACCGGGTAGCTACCGCAATGGAAGGGCCAAACCGTCGTCCTATCGGGCGAGAGGGAATTTACATTCGCACGTCCAGCATTGATGTGTTCGACGCGAACAACAAACGGCGCAGCATCAAGGGCAGTGTGCGCGGCAAAACACACAGTCTGTATATCGCGCTGGTGATCGCACAGACTTATGATCTACCCTCAATCGAATCGTTCAGGGAGCGCATCGAAAAAACACGCGAGCTGAACCCGATTTTGCGCGTTCTGGTCGATTAACTCTCAATTACTGCCGGGTTCTCCACAAAATCAAGGCGCGGGGCAGTGGGCGCGAAGTTATGATACACGATAAAGTGCCCGATTTGCTCCGTGTCGTAGGTTACACCGGCCTGTGCGAAGCGTTCCTCCAGCACGGGATCCAGTTCCGGTAGCATGGTGATGTTGATGTAGGCGATGTTTTCTGCATTTTCTGTGGCAACTTCATAGGGTTCGTAGCGGTTATCTGCCGGATTGTAGGTCAGATCTGATTTGTTTGGTAGCGTGGCGCTGAACTGGATGTCTTCCTCAGATAGAAATGCGATTCGGATTGTGACCCAGTAGTTTGAATAGCCATGTGCGATGTCGTTTTTACACAGGAACGCGATCAATTCATCATCGTAGGTGTGTGGGATGTGGTTTACCATGTCAAATTGTGTGGTGATGCCGGGGTTGTTGCGCAGTGCAGCGTTGAACTGTCCGGCGGCGTTGTAGGCCAGCAGCACGACAACCGGGATTGCCCAGACGTATGGCCGCGCTACATTCTGGCGCAGGTACTCTGTAAAGGAACCGATGGCGATGCCCAGCGGCAGCAGCAGTGGTAAAAAGTAGCGTCCGGTGGGGTCTGCGCCGAAGCTGGATAGCAAAAATACAGCGAACAAAATCACATGGATGCCCATCACCAGCAGACGCGCACCGTCGCGGGTGTGGGGTTCGCTGGTGCGGATGAAGTGGTAGAGGGCTGCGATGTATAGAAATAAAATCGGCAGCCCGATGATGGGGAGGAAATAGCCTGCGGCCCATGTGTAGCGCAAGCCGGTAAACGTCGGGATGGCGAACAGGAACAGGCCGAGTATTTTCTG
Organism: Chloroflexota bacterium; assembly: GCA_039024535.1. GTDB lineage: Bacteria > Chloroflexota > Anaerolineae > Aggregatilineales > Phototrophicaceae > DAOTTY01. The sequence goes on along the minus strand of JBCCQC010000367.1, from coordinate 3,897 downwards.
TGTGATCGGGACGTCACCCACGCCAATATCTGATGGTACATCGCTGAGGAACGGCAGGTAAAATGCAAGAGCGGCGTTATTGTTGGTGAAGTTGTATATCCAGAAGGGTAACCCGCCGACGATGAAAAACACAACGGCCACACCAATCATTCTGGCGTAACGAGCGCGGTTATCGGCACGGCGGAACAGCGTCCAGAAGATAAACAGGGCCGCCGGGGTTGCAAAGGCGACAATCAGCGCATTCGTCCACCACGCCACGCCAGCAACAACACCCAGCGCAATCCAGCGCCACAGGCTGTATAGATGCTCCCGCGCCAGATCATAGCCGAGAATCAGGAGCAAATTGCCGAAAATCAACGTTTCTGCATAGCCGCCGATGTTGGTTGCGGTGTAAATGGCCCCCATTGTGTGACTGACGGCTATCGTCAGGCCGGTGACAGCGCTGATGACCCGATTGCGCGAGAGGTGCCATGCGGCCCAGTAGCTGGTGCCCACTACCAGCAGGAACTTGAGTAACTGCACGATTCGGATGGTCATCACGCTTTCGCCCAGGGTGGCAAAGCCGGCGGCGGTGCTGAGTGCGTTGAAGCTGCCCATGTAGGCTTGCCCGTAAAAAAATACCGGGAACTGCCCCTGCGTCATGTGCCGCGCCATTAATGCCACAATCGCCTCATCGGAGTGAAATGAGATGCTGCCAGTAGCGATGAGCAGCGCCCGCGCGATGAGTGCAACAAGTACGATCAGCGATAAATCAAGCCAGTGAAAAGAAGATCTGTTGTGCAAGGGAATTATCCTGTCGGGTTTCTGTGTCGCCACATGGTAAGGCGGTTGATGTTGCGACCATTAACGCGCTCGTAGCGCAGGTCGTCCACGTAGCGGGTGATGAGGAAAATGCCCAGCCCGCCGGGGTCGCGGTGCTCCGGGGGCCGGTGCATATCGTCAGGTTCGGGTTGTTGTGTGAGGTCGAACGGATGGCCGATGTCCTCAATGGTCACTGTGACGGCCTGCGGTGTGATCGCTGCCCATAAGAAGACCGGGCCGCAACTGTCGCAGGGGGCATAGGCATGTGTGACAATGTTGTGGACAATTTCATCGGCTGCCAGCCGCAGCCGGTAGGCTGACTGATGGGCCAGTTCTGCCTCCATCGCAACGGCCCAGATGAAAGCGGACACCACCGCCATACTGCTCTGCTGGCCCGGTACTGTGAGTGCAAACATGATTCAACGCCCCACCAGAATCACAACGGTGCGCGGCTGGAGCGTGTAGTGTGACTGGAATTTGAGAAAACGTTCGTGGCCCACGTCGGTAATATCTTCCGGGGAAGACGCGCCGGTATCGACAAAGCGGTACCAGCGGCGGCGGTTGCTGAGGTGGGGTAGTTCGAATTCGTGCGGTTCCCAGTGGGTGTTCATCGCCACGTAGATCATATCGTCGGTTGCCATGCCGTCAGAGGCGTGTGCGCCGTCCAGCATAAAGGCGAGGGTACGGCTGTAGTCTGACCAGTCCGGTTGCCATGCGTTCAGGCCATGCCACGACACGTCCGGGTAGCCGCTGCCAATACGATCCTGCCCGCAGAAGTGCTCACGGGGGCGCAGGACGGGGTGGGCTTTGCGGAAGGCGATGCACTTGCTGACGAAATTGAAGATGGTTGCGTTGCGGTCAAGGTCGTTCCAGTCCAGCCACGTCAGGTAGTTGTCGTGGCAGTAGGTGTTGTTATTGCCGTGTTTGGTGCGGCCCATTTCGTCGCCCATCAGCAGCAGCGGGGTGCCGTGGCTTACCATCAGCAGGGCAATGGCATTTTTCATCAGGATGGAGCGCAGTTCGTTGATGACGGGGTTGTCGGTTTCGCCTTCTGCGCCGCAGTTCCAGCTACTGTTGTCGTTGGAACCGTCGCGGTTGTCCTCGCTGTTGGCAATGTTGTGCTTTTCGTTGTAGCTGTACAGGTCACGCAGGGTAAAGCCATCGTGGGCGGTGATAAAGTTGATGGAGGCACCGGGGCCACGACCGGAGTACAGGTCAGGAGAGCCGACCATGCGCGTGGCGACTTCACCTGCGATGCCGCCATCACCGCGTACCCAGCGCCGGATGACATCGCGGTATTTGCCGTTCCACTCTGCCCAGCGCCCATAGGATGGAAATGAACCGACCTGGTAGAGGCCACCCGCGTCCCATGCTTCTGCAATGAGTTTAACATCGGCCAGCAGCGGGTCTGATGCCAGGGACTCCAGCAGGGGTGGGTTTTGCAGCGGTACGCCGTTCTGGTCACGTCCGAGGATAGAGGCGAGGTCGAAGCGGAAGCCGTCGATGTGGTATTCGCTGACCCAGTAGCGCAGGCTGTCTATCACCATGCTGCGCACAACCGGGTGATTGCAGTTCATGGTGTTGCCGGTGCCGCTGAAGTTGTAGTAGTGGCCGTCTGGCGTGAGCATGTAGTACACGTTGTTATCCAGGCCACGAAAGCTGATGGTGTGGCCGCGTTCGTCGCCTTCGGCGGTGTGGTTGTAGACTACATCAAGTATAACTTCGATGTCGTGGCGGTGCAGTTCGCGGATGGTGGCTTTGAGTTCGTCCACCTGCATACCGAGCTTACCAGTGGCGGCGTAGCCTGCTTTTGGCGCGAAGAACCCCAGGGTGCTGTAGCCCCAGTAATTCCAGATGCGCTCACCTGTCACCGGGTTCATGCGGTCGTACTCGAACTCGTCGAATTCGAAAATAGGCATGAGTTCCACGGCATTGACGCCGAGTTGTTTCAGGTAGGGGATTTTTTCTCGGATGGCGGCGTAGGTGCCGGGGTGCTTTGTCCCGGAGGAGTCGTCGTGGGTGAAGCCGCGCACATGCATTTCGTAGATGATAAGGTCTTCGATGGCGATGTTGGGGGGGCGGTCGTCGCCCCAGTCGAAGTCGTCGTTACTGATGCGGGCGCGGTGCTGGTAGGGGTTGTCGGGGTCAGGTTCTACACCCCACACATCGCGCCCGCTGATGACACGCGCATAGGGATCCAGCAGAATATTGGATGGGTTAAAGCGGTGGCCCAGCCTTGGCTGGAACGGCCCACTCATCCGAAAGCCGTACTCGATGATTTCCGGGTCGAGGTCGAAGACTTTCATGGCGAAGATGTGGCCGATGCGGAATTCCTCCGGGAAGGGGATTTCTACGAATGGTTCTTTTTCACGCCGGTTAAACAGCACCAGTGTGCAGGAGGTTGCGTTGCTGGAATAGATGGAAAAGTTGATGCCGGTAGGCGTGACTGTTGCGCCCTGGGGCAGCGGCTTGCCGATGCGCATATGGTAGCCCGCGTGGTGATGGGTGGGGTAGAAGTCGATGCGTTCCAGGATAGCCTCCGTGGGGTGATTAAGATTTGATAGCCTGGATGCCAGCGTCCAGTGTGCTGTGAATATGGAAGAACTCCAGGAAGCCGGTGATGGACAGCGTATCGCGCAGGTCTTCTGACAGGCCAACCAGCACGACCTTACCCCCGGCGTTCATGAATGAGCGGTAGATCAGCAGCAGGGTGCGGATGCCTGCACTGGACATGTAGTTGACGTTGGTCATTTCCAGCACAACCCGGTCTTTTGGTGTGATGTGGTTCATAATGAGGTTGTAGGTGGGGGTGGAGGTGTCCGAATTCAGTTCCCCGTCCATTTCAATGATTTTGATACCGCTTGAATCCTGAATGTTAACGTCCATAACGGCCCAGCCTTCATAAACAGTTGATTGATTACCGTCTATTGTAGCATGAATTGGCATGTCGATACGGAATTTTTGAGTGAGGCGGGTATGGATAGTAACTGACAGATTATGTGCTGTGTGTAGCACAGCGGGTTGCAGCAGCTTCGCCCTGGTAGGAACAGTTCCCGTTAGAATGTTTTCTATCGGCAGGTAGGGTGAGAAGTCTGC
>JBCCQC010000366.1:0-5251 GCA_039024535.1 Chloroflexota bacterium | reverse complement strand
TAACGATCCCCGTTAGACCAAACTCTGATTGTACGCTTTCCAATTCCGGGGACGGTAGATGGCTTTCTTCGACATAGGATCGTGCTTCTTTACTCCCTTACCCTCATCCTACCAAAACCCCTCTTTTATTCAACAAGGTCCCTATCACGTAAAAGCGCCAACAAATGTCACAATTTTCATCTGTCATGATGAGGCAGGCCATATTCTTACCTCAAAAATCCTGCAATATTGTTTGACATTTAAAATATGACCTGTTATCGTCCATTTATCTACTCTTCGTTATATTTCATGACTATTTGTTATGGTCTTAGCAGGGGAATAAACTGATATGTTCACACTAATTTTAAGAAATTTGACTTCATTCAGGCGGGTGTGGATACCGATGCTTACACTGGTTCTGGTTGCCGCGTTTGCGCAACCACGTGCCAGCGCACAGGTTCAGCAAACTGCGGATAACTTCGGTACAGAGTTTATTACCGCATTTCTGCCGAATTTTGGCGGCGGAGGTGTGCTGGAAGTGCAGCTAACCTCAGTCTCCCCGGTCACAGTTACTGTAGAATATCCAATTGGCTCGGTCACAAATTCGGTTGCTGTATCACCGGGAGATATTTCTATCATTACTATCCCGGGGGCCGCGCAATCGTGGACTCCTGATGGTATTGCGAGCAACCTTGTTCGCCTCACTGCGCCTGACGACTTTGCGGTTTACACGGTCAATCGATTGCAGGAAACATCCGATGCTGCTCTCGCACTCCCGGTGGATGTATTGAACACGGAGTATATTGTATCGACCTACTCGGGATCGGTCATTGTTGCGCAGGATCGTGGTTCATTTGTGGTGTTCGCCCCATTTAATGACACAACTGTCACCATTACCCCGTCAAATAATATGGCCGGTGGACGTGTAGCAGGAACGCCATTCTCAATCCTGTTAAACGCAGGCCAGGGGTATCTGGCACAATCTGCCACAAATGGGCCAAATGGCTCACTCGCCGGGACTATCGTTACGGCATCCCGTCCGGTCGGAGTGGTCAATGGCAACGTTTGCACCAATATTCCCCCCGTTGTGGGCTTCTGTGATCATGTGTACGAAGTGGCTCAACCTGTACAGACGTGGGGCAATGATTTTCTGGCCTATGAATTACCATTTCGACCAAACGGCGTGATCTATCGCATTGTGGCAGCAACAGACGGTACGAACGTGACCCTGAACGGCGCACCTGTGGTAACGCTCAACCGTGGCGAGGTGTTTGAAACGCCCGAACTGACCGATGGACAGCGATTCCAGGCAAACAACCCTATCTTCGTCACCCAGTACATGACAGGATCTGATAGTCCTGGCACCGGGGGCATCGGTGATCCGGCGATGGGCAACGTGGTTCCGTTTGCACAGTACCAGAACACCTACACCTTCTCTACCGTGGGTGGTGGGCAGTTCGCACAGAATGTTGTGACGATTATTGCGAGCGACGCTGATGTGGGTGTATTGACACTGGACGGTGTTGCAATACCAGCAGGAGATTATGAACCCCTCACGACGGGGTTCTCTGTGACCTTGCAGGCCATTACAGAGGGCACGCACAACACAGCCTCACCCAACCCGCACGGCATAACTGTACAGGGATACAATACAGATGACTCTTACCTCTACGCCGGCGGCGGCAGCTTCAGCTTTATCAACCCGACGAACGATCTGATCCCACCAGCGGCGGCAGTCACCGGCACATGTGACCCTCTCGCTGGCACAGCTTCCGATGCCGATTCTGGCGTTTTCAATGTTGAGCTGCAAAACCCGACCAATCTTCAAATTACCGTGGATCCCTTTATACCGGGTGACTCTCCGGTTGCTTTCACCGTTGACCGGCCCGACCAGACCGCACAGGCAAGCGGAACTGTTGTCGTCTCCGATGGCAGTGGGAACTCCGTTTCCACCTTCCTCTCCATCAACACCGATTGTGTACCTGTGGTTGATGTGGGAAGTGGCATTACGCAGTCAGATGATAACGACGACGATGATACACAGGTGGACATTGTACCGGTTGCTGTTACCGACGATGGCACACTGGTTGTTGACGGCGTGGTCGTGACAGAACTCCCTGCAACTGGCGAAACACCCCGGTGGCGCACGCCACTGCTGGTTATGCTGGTGCTCTTACCGGTTTCTATCACCGCATCAATCTCCACACGCCTTGTGAAGCGCAGGCGCCGTCTCTAACTTCCATACATAAGGGGGCACATCCAGCTAAATGTGCCCTTTTGTCTTGCTAACCGCCTACTTCGTTAGTTATCCGCTGTACTTCCTAAATCCTGCTGCATAATCCAGAGATCCCCTGCAAAAAATTGCACCAACCCGGAAATATATGTATAGTATTATTGAGGGTAAATTGATTTACATATGCAGTATTCAGGGAGAATCAGTATGTACAGGCGCAGGAGTTTACGTCGGAAGAAAAAAGGTCGCAAGTCTCAACAGGAGACATTCAGCCCCGAAGGTAGTGACTCCACCACACGCACTGTGCAAAATCTGCCACAGAACGTTGAGCAACTGACCCCGGACATGGCTATGCAATTGCAGCGCACGCTCGGCAACCATGCAACAGAGCGCCTGCTCCGCGACCGCTACACACAACCGACGCCATCCACCAGCAAACAACCGATCCAGCGTATGCTGATGCCTCTTGACAGGTGGAAGAGTGAGAGTAGCAGATTCGGCAAGATGCGGTCGGTGGAGTTAATTGAGATTGACCAGGCGTTACTGACTTACAACATGGCCGGTAAAGAATCACCTGCCAGCCAGATCCAGAAGCTGAATGCGCTACAGAACAAAATCGAAACATGGAAAGCGACCAAAAAAGACGGCAAGTCCAGCCGGATGGCAAGTGTAGATAAACTGGCCGGGATGGTTGCCAACGAACAGAAAACACTGGCCGAACAGAATAAAGCACAACCACAGGCCGATAGCCCCAACGTGGTGCAGACACACGCCCCACAGGTTTTCCAGTCCGCAGCGAAAGAAACCCGCAGTGCGCTTTCGACACAAACGAAAGGGCAGGGGGAAGGCTTTGTTAAACAGATGGGGCCATACGTTGAGAAAGCGACAGCCTTACAGGAAAGCGCGACAAAAAACATGGGCACCCGCACCGGGGCAAGGAGCAACAATGCACTCGTGACTGCCCATGCAACAGAGAGCGCGGTGAGGGCATTGAATAGCATCGGGCTGGCGTACATCAATAAATCCCGGCCAGAACAGGAAAAAGCAGAAAACCATATTCTTGAGGTTATCACTTCTGTGGGAGACCTCTATGCCGATGAATCAGAGCAGGATAAACAGGCCGAAAGCGACTTCAACAACATCCTGACCGAGATGACAGCTACCCTGACTGACTACAATTCGGTTGTGGAAAGTAAACTGGGGACAGCAAAACCAGAAGAAGCAGATACTGACCTTTTAGAAGGCTTTGGCGATGTGGTCGATACCGGGACAACAATAGGAGGCTACTTCGGTACGGGCGGTAAGGGCAACGAGGGCTTTAATGAGTTTTACAAGCCGCAAAAAACAGGCGAGGATGGAAAACCAGAGCAGGAAAGCGGCCTCAAGAAGGATGTTCGAGAGACATTTGATGTGTTCGGCACGCTCGACCCCGAAAAGCAGGCCAACTTTGCAAAACTGGCCGAACTGGAAAAGCAAGAAAAAGCAGGCGTCCCCCTTTCTGAAGAAGACGAGAAGTTCAAGGAAAAATGGGAGGGTATTAAACAGTCAGACAGCGATAAACAGAACGCCATCAGCGGCGGGATGGATATGGCAAATGCGACGATGGGCACCGTGACTGATACCGTCGGCTTTATGCAGGCAATGGCAGTGTTGAAAGATCCTGAAGCCAGCGACCATGATAAGTTGCAGGCAAAACTGACCCTGGCGAAAGCACCAGCACAGTTTATAGATAAATACGGCAAAATGACTGGTGGTATGCTGACTGCCATGAAACAGGGCGATACCCAATTACCAGAGTCCAGCTTTAAGAGCTTCCAGAAAGACAACGGCGGTGCTGATGGCGTGGACATCAGCACAGACTTCAAGCTGGTTGGCGACTTTGGCGGGTGGTTTGCCAGTGCCATAGACTCTATCAAGAGCCTGATTGATAGTTTTCACTACATGTTTGGCGAGAAAGACGAGAAAACGAAGTCCGATGATACCCGTAAGCGCCTTGAGTTCATGGGGAATTCGCTGTCGAAGCTGGCAAATACAGGCAAATCGATCACCGGCAACGTCAAATCGATGGGTAAGCTGGTGCAGCAAATTGATGGCGGTGGGCAGGCAAAAGCTGGCACGACTGCCTTTATGGGGCCACATGTGATGCCTGCACTGGGCCTCGTCACGGGGACGATGGACGCTATCCGCAATGGATACAAACTCGTACGCATCGGTATTCGTCGCTCTATCCTGACGAAGAAGTTGACAGAGATGACCAGCAGCGAAAATGCACAGAACACCAGCTATGACGATGCAACAGCACTGGAGTTTGCGCATGGTTCGCTGGTCAAACGTAGCAACCGCATCGGCATTAACCTCGGCCACGCACTCGCCAGCATTGTTGCCAGCGGCTTCGACCTCAGCGGAATTGGTACAGCACCCGGTATGGTTATCAAGCTGTCATCCGGTGCGATGAAGCTGGGGCAGATCGGGTTGCGCAAAGGCAAACAATATGCCCGTGACAAAAAGGCAGAGAAGCGAGCCGATAAGGATGCAGAGCGTATTGCACAGGGACTGCGTGACCGCCCGGAGAGTTTTGAGGAGTTCCAGCTACGCAAGAAGAAGGAATACGCCGCGAAAGGCCGCGTGGCTTCTGCGGCGATGGCCGTACACCTGTACTTTAAGCCAAACTGGGACAAATCCACGGACAAAAAGGCACAGGATAACCGCTCGGTTGCCATGCAGATCTACGAAATGGAAGAACACAGCAACCCGCAGGAAAGTGCCGTCTACGAGGCGCTTGGCATTCAATCGGCCATGCAAAAGCTCGAAGAAGACAGAAGCACCTACAAAGAGAAGATCGATACGATTGAAAATGCACTGAAGAAGCGAGATTGATGCCTTATGGATATGCAAGCGATTGCCAATGCCCTTAAAGACGATGACCTGACGGCGGTTTACCTGCCAGCAACCGACGAGCTACCCGGCGAACGGGTCAATGTATTGCTGGATGCAGCACCTTTTGCCGAACCGTTGACCCTGCAAATCATGCGCACCAAC
>JBCCQC010000365.1:0-5318 GCA_039024535.1 Chloroflexota bacterium | reverse complement strand
GACGGGCCGCTGATTAACACTGACCTGTTGAACCCGGACAACGAATCCACCACGGTTGAATGGATGCCCGACGCCGCGCCCTATCTGGTGATGCCGACGCTGAGTGTGCCGGATGATCTGCCGTCCGGATCATACGAGTTGTGGACGACGATTTATCACTGGCAGGCCGCGCCAGACGGGTTGCCGCTGGCTGCCCCACCCCACATTACCACCGCCGGGAACTTCGTTCAGGTTGGCATAGTGACGGTTAACTGAGCCGCGCAAAAACCATCCGGGCAGCGCACCCGTGCTATACCTGATACTCCGTCCCATGTTGCGCTGTTCGCCCGTTTTTGCTTGACCCTGTACCGAAATCCATCTACTATGTAGCCAACGTATGAATGAGTGTTCATATATGCACATGAGCTATGAAGTTTGCGGTGAACCGCACATCGAAGAAATTCAGCAGGAACAGGAGCGCCACCTGCCAGAGCGCCACGTGATGCGCCTCTCTGAGTTTTACAAAGCGCTCGGCGATCCAACGCGCATTCGCATTATCTCGGCGTTGTCCGTCAGTGAGCTATGCGTGGCAGATATTGCAAAACTGCTGGATATGAACCAGTCTGCCATTTCGCATCAGTTGCGGGTGCTGCGTTCGGTTGGTCTGGTCACGTTCCGCAAAGATGGCAAACATGCGATTTATGCACTCGACGACGATCATGTCCACCACATCTTTGACAGTGGACTGGAACACATCAACCACAAAAACGAATCTGAGGAATAACTGTAATGTCACACGAAATTCACAAGCCACACACCCACACTCACAGTGAGTTCTGCGGCCATACCCGCATCCAGCACGGCGACCACGTGGACTACCTGCACGACGGCCATCTGCACAGCGAGCATGGCGACCACTACGATGAGCACGTGATCGAAATCAGCGAAACAAACCCGGCAGCGTGTGCCCCGATTGAGTGCAAGTGCGATCATATTGACTGCGGCCATGAACTTGTACCGCATGGTGACCACTTCGACTTTCTGGTCAACGGTCGCCTGCATCACAAGCACGGCGACCACTGCGACGACCACGGCCCGGTTACGGTGCTGAACTAACGCACCCCGGTTATGTGCGGCGGCGGGGCTGCTGCTGCGTGATGCAATGCACCATCCCGCCACCCATCGCAACCTCCCGCGCCGGGACGCCGACAACTTCACGCGCCGGGAACAGGTCTGCCAGTTTTTGTAACGCGGGTTCATCGTTCGGGTCGTCATAAGTGGGCACAATCACCCCACCATTGGCAATGTAGAAATTCACATACGTCCCGCCGATGGGGTCACCCGCAAGGCGCGGGTAACTGCCCGGCACACTGGCAATACCGGCGGCTTCTGCTGCGGTGATGGGGTGGGGGGCCGCCGCCCGGAGTTTGTGCAGTTCGAAGGCTCTGCCTTTTGCGTCAGTGGTGCCGCTCAGTTGCTCCCACACACTGCGGCATACATCGTATTCCGGGCTTTCGGGGTCATCTGTCCAGTCCACCACCAGCACACCGGGCCGTACAAACGCACAGATGCCGTCTACGTGGCCGTCGGTTTCCTCGAACGCCTCGAACTCCAGCCAGATGATTTTGCTTACGCCCAGATAGTCGCGCAGGTGCGTTTCCATCTGTTCGCGGGGCATTTTGCCGTTGCGGTTCGGGTTGAGCACACACGCAGATGTGGTAATCAGGGTGCCCTCGCCGTCCACATGGATAGCGCCGCCTTCAAGGACGACGGGTGCTCTGTAACGGTCGACGCGCTCAATTTCCAGCACCTTCTGCGCTACGAGATTATCCTGTTCCCATGAGTCGTACAGGCCGCCGAGTTCACCACCCCACGCATTGAACTCCCAGTCCACGCCGCGCACGTCACCCGCGTCATTGACCACGAACGTGGGGCCACAGTCACGTATCCACGCATCATCCGACGCCATTTCCACCACGCGGATGTGCTCCGGGAGCATGGCACGCGCCGTTGTGTAACTCTCGCGGTTCGCACACACTGTTACCGGCTCAAAGCGGGCAATGGCTGTGGCAACTTCACAGTAGGCGTGCTGCGCCGGGGCCGCATTATCTCGCCATACGTCCGGGCGCTGCGGCCACAGCATCCAGCAGCCGTCGTGCGCTTCAAATTCACCCGGCATCCGGTAGCCATCGGCAGCGGGTGTGGATTGCAGCAGTTTTGCCATGTGTGTTACTCCAGTATCAGGCTGCGGGGCACGTCACGGCTGCTCGTCACCCCACTGAGCATGAGCGCTGTATCGTATTGTTTGCGCAGGATGTCCAGTGCGGTAGTAACGCCAGCCTGCCCGCCAATTGCCAGTGCAAACGCAATCGAACGGCCCACCATTACGGCCTTTGCACCGTAGGCCAGCGCCTTGATGATGTCCTCGCCACGCCGCACACCGCCATCCATCATCACATCCACGCGCCCGTCTACGGCTTCCGTGATGCAGGGCAGCACGTTAATCGTCGCCGGTGCGGTATCGAGCTGCCTGCCGCCGTGATTGGAGACGATGATGCCTGCCGCGCCGTGCTCAATTGCCAATTTTGCATCTTCCGGGTGCAGGATGCCTTTTACCAGTACGGGTAGATTCGTGCTGTTCACAAACTTTTCAAAGTCCTTCCACGTCAGCGACGGGTCAAACTGCGAGTTCACATACGCGAACAGATCCGGATGTTTTTCACGATCCCAGTATTCAACCAGGTTTGCCAGCACCATGCTTTCCGGGATATTCACAGGCAGGCGCATGACGTTCTCGCGGTAGCCGCCGGTGGGTACGTCCACGGTCAGCACCAGCGCACGGAACCCGGCAGCCTCGGCACGGTCGACGAGGTGCTGTGACAGGCCCCGGTCTTTATGCACATAAAGCTGGAACCACATATTGGCCCCCACTTTCACAATGTCCTCTATCGACGTGTTGGACATGGTACTCATGCACATGGTGATGCCGGCTTCTGCGCAGGCACGGGCAATACCACATTCGGCTTCCGCGTGGGCGAGGCCCATCATTGCCATTGGCGCGACCATAACGGGCATGTCCATTGGCTGGCCCATCATTTCAGTAGAAAGATCACGCTCGCTCACGTCCACCATATAGCGGGGCAGCAGTTCAATGTTGTTGAAGGCGGTGCGGTTTTTGCCGTGCGTCACGCCATCAGAGGCATACCCGGCATAGTAGCCATACGTGGACGAGGTGAGATAGTCCTGTGCGGCGGCTTCTACTTCGTCAAGATTCACGAAAAAATGTTTATCCATTGCATTATTACCGTTGCGTTCACAAAATATTGTCGGAGATCATAGCAGGGCCGTGTTGCCAGCAAAAGTGCGGTTAATGGCGTGTGAAACGATTCGCGCTTTCCGCACACCAATTTGTTACAATCATCGCCCTGTAGACGCGACAACATCCTGAAAGGAACCACCCGATGCGAGCCGTCATCGCACAGGACAAACAACCCGTACTCGTGGACATTCCGCAGCCGGAACCCGCCGCCGATGAAATTCTGGTGAAGGTTCACGCGACTGCGCTCAACCGCGCCGACCTGTTACAGGTGGGCGGAGGCTACCCGCCGCCACCCGGCGCACCGGATACGCTGGGGCTGGAACTGGCCGGGGAAGTTGCCGCAGTGGGCGCGGACGTGACCACATTCACAGCAGGGCAGCGCGTAATGGCGCTGGTGGGCGGTGGCGGCTACGCGGAATACGCGACGGTTGTCGCCGCGCACGCACTCCCCACGCCAGATAATCTGACGGATGTACAGGCCGGGGCACTGATGGAAGCGTTCCTGACGGCGTATACCAATATGTTCGATATGGGGCGGCTGGCAGATGGTGAAACCGTGCTGATTCACGCGGGGGCGAGTGGCGTGGGACTTGCGGCGGTACAGATGGCAAAGCACATTGGCGCGACGGTGATTGTGACAGCGAGTGCCGGTAAACATGACCTGTGCCGTGACATGGGCGCGGATATGTGCATCGACTATAAAACCGAGAACTTTGCAGAGCGCATCGCCGCCGAGCACGAACCGGGCGTTGACCTTGTGCTGGAGATGGTGGGCGCACCCTACTGGGACGATAACATCCGCGTGCTGAATAAATGGGGACGGCTGGTGTTCATCGGGTTGATGGGCGGCGCAAAAAAAGAGATTAACTTCGGGCAGATTATGGGCAAGCGCCTGTCTATCATGGGCAGCACCCTGCGCAACCGCACTTACGAGCGCAAAGCTGACCTGATTTCACGCTTCGGTGAGTGGGCGCTGCCGCTATTTGCCGATGGCACGCTGAAAACGACCGTGTGGAAGTCCATGCCGCTGGAGCAGGTAGCCGAGGCTCACGACCTGATGAAAAGCAACGCCAACGCTGGCAAAATTGTACTGACCATCACGGAATAACATGAACCGCCGCAACCGCCGCTATAACCGTCGCTTTCGTGAACGCGCTTTTGATTCGCTGGAGCGCCGTGCTGATGCTGTGCGCGAGTTTGTATCTGATCCGCTGCGCCGCCTGTATACCTCGGTGATTGCGCTGGTGATGTTCCTTGCAATGGGTGTGATAGGCTATATGCTCATTGAGGGCTGGTCGCCTATGTACAGCCTGTACATGACCATTATCACGGTGACGACGGTAGGCTATGGAGATGCAATCCCCAGTAACAACGCCAGCCGTGCGTTTACGGTACTGCTGATTGTGCTGGGCATTGGCACGGCGACCACTGCCGTCAGTAACGCGCTGGATTTGCTCATCGGGCAGCGATTGTATGGCGCATTGCGGCAGCGGCGCATGGAGGAGATGATACGCATGATTGAAAATCACTACATTGTGGCCGGTTACGGGCGCATCGGGCGGCAGATCGTCCGCGATATTATTGCACGCGGTGAGCAGTGCATCGTGATTGACGAGAGACAGCAAATCCAGATGGATGAGTTTTTAATGGACGAAAACATCCCGTTCATGGTGGCCGATGCGACTGAAGATGCCATCATCGAGAAAGCCGGGGTGCGCCGTGCAAAGGGGTTTGTCGCTGCGCTGCCATCGGATGCGGATAATGTGCTGGCTATCCTCACCGTGCGCGTACTCAAAGAGGATATTTTTATTGTCGCGCGTGCCTCGGAGATTGCATCGGAGAGTAAATTGCGCCGTGCCGGGGCCAACCATGTCATCAGCCCGTACCAGGTGGGCGGCCACCGTATGGCAATGGCGCTGCTGCGCCCTGCTGTCCATGACTTTATGAACCACCTGTTTGATGTGAGCGATTCAGAATCCTATGACATCGGGCAGATTGACATTCACACGGGGTCTTACCT